>NZ_JPYA01000084.1 GCF_000750005.1 Geobacillus icigianus
CAGCAGAATATAGAGAAAAGATATGGACAGTTGATAAATTTATACATTATGCAAAAGAAAAATACACAACTTGAAACAATGTTTGTGGGAGCGGTTCTTCCGCTCTTTTTTATTATATATACAAGTACAAGTGCCGGATAATTTTATGGGCACTGGAGGGAAGAGGTCATGAGATTTCGGAAAAACAATAAGTTAACATAATATAAATTATAGGAAGTTAAATAAGTGATTGTCTCATATAAAAGTAATCTCATGATAGTGAGACAAAGCAAAAAAATCCCCATGTATTCTATCATGAACGAACTTGTCTTATACGTATGATAGCAAGGCTATTTCCGCTGGTTACAGGCGTGCGCGATGACGACGGGAGCTCGTCCGTATTGGTTGACATATAAAAACGTGCAGTGTTCTTGAGTCACTTCCAAGAAACACTGCACGTTACCCGTTGCGTGTCGATAGTCGCAGGGAGAGCATGTTCCCATCCTTTCTTTGTCATGCGATATCGGTATGACGGTAGCAAACGCCTTTATATTTGACGCGGACCGGCACGCCCTTTTCTCGCTTATGTTTGATGAGCAACTGTTGCGCTTTTGAAAAGGCTTCCATCATTCCGGACGCCGGAATGGCTTCTTCCCATACGATCGTCTTCCCTTGAACTGTGTAGAAAGAAAAAACATACTGTTTCATTTTCCTCACCTCCCTATGTACTTATTATAATCAAACCCTGTTTTTCCTAAACACAAAAACTGTTACAATTATGTTAACATTTTCTGCTGTATCGCTCTCGCGAAATGGTGAAGGATTGACCGAACAGGAAAACCGGCATCAAAGTTCGATGCCGGTTTGTTGTTTGTATTGCTTGACAGCCGCCAGATAGTCCGCTTGAATGTCGGCTTTGTCTCGAGCGAGTCGTGTGCTTAAAAACTGAAGCACCGCCTCATCATGAGCAAGGCCGGCCGCAAACTGCCGCTTTAGCCAACGCTCGCCGCTAGCTTCATCTGGAAACGCATGCGCCTCCCCTTCCTCATCAGCATATACGATCCAGCCTTGCTCGGTATGACGGCTCAACCACCATTGACCATGATGGTTCGTCCAAAAGGTTCCTTCCGCTCCGTCTCGTTTGTTCAGCTGGTTTTGTTCCGCATCGCTGTAAATTGGCAACAGCGGGAACGTCTCGATGACAAAGAGCGGGAATGTCGTCTCATCAACCAAACAACCGGACGCTTTTGGGTGGCCGCCGCCACCGAACTGCCGAGCGAACTCAGCGACGTTGACATCATCGTGAGTGGTACGAAAACCGATATGTTTCGTCCCCATATTGACCATCGCGATTAAATCAAGATGAGGAAATCGCTTCGATAACATATTGCCGAGTTCCGACATATGGCGCTCGGCAAAGACGACGCCGATGCAATAGTCGCCAAGCCAGCGCTGAACGAGTTGCTTTTGTTTTTGCCGGATGTAGCGCTGAATTTTCTTTTCTTCCATATCCAAAAGCAGCTCTTCCGTTTCGGTTAAGGCGAACGGTTGGCCGGAAGAAAGCCGTTCGCTCATCGTCTCCCAGAAACTGTCGAGCCCTAAAATCGTCAGTAAATCATTAAGCCGTTTGGCTTGTATATTTCCGTTCTCTTCCCATTCCCATGTATCGTATTGACGGACGAGTTCGACAAACGCGTCAAGCGCTTCCGTTCGCGCCAGTTTCCCTTCGCGGACAAGGTAGTCGTAAAAAAGCGAGGTGGCGCATGTTTTTTTGCCATCTTCTCCGGTCGGCACGACCCATCCCCACGGGTAATGGTTAAAATGAAGCGCCGTGACATGGTGGTCGATCACTTGCACATGGCCGCCGCGCTCGGCTCGTTCGGCCAGCTTTTGTTCGACTTCCTTGCCGACGGCCAAGTCGGTGATCCATAGCATGGCATCGGCCGCTTCTTCACTTTGCAAAAATTGGGCAACCCGCTCGTCAAGATTTCGATAGGAACAAAATGAAATATTGACTTCCGTAAACGCCAGTTTGGCCAGCAATCCGCAGCCGATGCCGTCTAAGTCGCTGTCGGTGAATAATTTGATCATCATTTCCCATCCTTCTGTCACAAACTTTTTTGCAGCCAGGCTTTCAAAAGCGGCAACAAGCGGTCAGCAAGTTCACTGACATGCGGCACGAAGACGCGAAAACGGCCGTAAATGTTTTCCACCGTCCGCCGCGTCGATTCGTCATCGGCGCCGCGCCCTAAAAAGAGGTTGACGACCTCGATGCCGCGACGGCGCGCGTCGGCGACCGCTTCATGTGTATCGATGATGCCGTTTTGTTCGTAGCCGTATGCGGCCGGCTCGCCATCCGAGAAGACGAGCAGCACTTTTTGCCTTTCCGGACGGCCAAGAAGCTGTTCCGTCATCCAGCGGATCGCCAATCCGTCACGGTTGTCTTCATGCGGCTCAAGCTGCATGATCGCCGGGCCGCTCGATGGCTCCAATGATCGGCGAAACGATACAGCCGTTTGCATGTAATTCGGCTGCCAAGCGGCGGTCGCTTCGTTCGCATCTTCCCAAAATCCCACAATGGCATGCGGCACCCGCAACGTTTTCAACGCTTCATGACAAAGGACAAGACCGGTTTTCGTCTCTTCCATTTTGTCGTGCATCGAGGCGGAACAGTCGACGAGCAGTCCGAATACCGCATCAAACCGCCGCGCTGGCTCGCCTTTTTTGTAAAACAAGCGCGGCCGCTCATCGGTGAAAAACGGCACCAGCTGTTTGCGCAGCCGTCCGGCGGGCAAGTTTGTGCGCCAAGCGCTGCGCTGATGCTCAAGCCATTGCTCCATCACGCGCACGAGCCGTTTCCGGTACGGCGCCACCGCCGCCTGCTTGGCGCGGTATTGCTCGAGATGGACCGGACTTGACGGCGAGAAAGGAACAAGCACAAGTTCAGCCCGGCGGTTCGCCTCGCCGTATGGCGCGCCGCTTCCGGTGCGGGGATGATCGTCAAAGGAGGCGTGCGCCTCGAGGCCATAGTCATTCCGATTCGTTGGTTGGGACGTTCCTTGAACGATGGCGAGCGCTTGGTCGCCGTCATCCCCCGGTCTTGCCCCATCGCCCATCATTCCTGTTCGGCTTCCCCGCTCGAGTTCAAAGCGGAGAAAGCTTCCACCCGTCCGACTCGTTTCTCGATGCCATGTCGGCAGCGTCTGCCGCTTGACCTCCCCGTTCGCCTCGGCGAGCGCATCATCGTTTTCAAGTGAATCCGTTCGTTTGATGTCGTCAATCGTCAGCGTTTGTTCGTCCTGTCCAGCGTCGCTGACAAAGGGAAGCGATGTGTAGTCGTGGACGAGATCGCTATGGAGTGACTGTTTCATCAGTTCCGTCAGCGCCAATGCCCATTGTGCTACCTCAGTGGTCGAAGAAGCGTCAAACCATTGTGTCCATAGCGTTTGCAGGCGGGTTTGCACCGCTTCCTCGGCCATCGGAGCGAGCGGCACATCGTCAAGGGGAGAGTCGGCAGTCAAACGCAAATACATAGCCGCCAAAAATTGATCAGCCAAGGCGCTCCGCGTTTGGTTCGCCTGCCATTGCTGGGCGAAATAGCGGCGGTATAGGCGACGGCGCACCCGAAACCATCGCTTCGTCCCCGGTCGTTCCCGCTCGCACACCATTTCCAAACGAAGATCTTCAGCGAAGGAAAACAGCTGTTTCGCCAGTTTGGGCAAGGGCTGCGCGTCGGCCGCTTGCCGGAACGCCTGAACGGCGGAGACGTCGGTATGACGCCTTGTGCCAATAAGGCGCAGCACGACGTCACTTTTGATGGCCGCTTCTTTCTCGTGAGCAGGATAGACGTCCCAAAAGCGGCTGACGTAAACAATCGGCCGGGTTAGATGCACGCCGGAGTGAGCGGCGAACTCCACCGTCCAATGACGGTTCTGGGCGAGCGTTCGGGCAAGATCGGAAAGCTGCATCACCAAAAACGAATCGATCGGCCGATCGTCGAACATCATGAATCGTTCCATGCGCCGCCACCTACTCCTCAAACCATGTTTCAGCTATATTCCGCACCGCGGCTCGCTCCCGCTCATCGTCAAGCTTATCGACAATGCTTCGTTCAATCGCGCGCAGCGGCGGCATATATGCGGCCAGATCGCAAGCATCAAGCAAGGCGCGCACGGAGGCGGCTTCTTCAGCGATTTGTCCGTTTCGCACTTGTGTAAGCAAATCGGCCGATAGAGCGACGAAACGGTCGATCAACGCCTCATCCGTTACTGTAGTTTGCGCCAATAACACCGATTTTAATGTCGCTCCTTGCACATACGGCACGTCAATGACGACGAACCGATTTTTCAGCGCTTCATTCAGCGGAACGGTGCCAATATAGCCTTCATTGACGGCAGCGATGACGCCAAACGTCGGTTTCGCCTGCACGACCTCGCCGGTGAGCGGGTTGGTAAGCCGCCGCCGGTAATCGAGGACACCGTTTAAAATCGGCAGCGTCTCAGGTTTTGCCATATTAATTTCGTCAATGTATAACAAATGCCCTTTGGTCATCGCTTGAATCACAGGTCCGGGCACATACTCAATGACAGCTTGGCCGTTCTGATGCACGATCGTCTTGAACCCGAGCAACGCCTCGGCATCCAAGTCAACGGAACAGTTAATGCTGTGCATAGGCTGGCCGAACAGCGCGGACAATGTTTCCGCGAGCCGCGTTTTGCCTGACCCGGTCGGTCCTTTTAACAGCACGTTTTTCCCAAGCGCCAGGGCGACGGCCGCATCGTGTACGATCGCCTCGTCGTCGGCCGTATACCCGCCCGATCCGATCAACGCCCGATCCGGATCGTGGCGGAACTGCTCGGTTCGTGTCTCGATCGCTTTTACGACTACTGGTGGCCATGTGATCATTTGTGGTCTTCCTCTCTGTTGCCATCTTCCCCTCTCATTCTACTAGATCGACGGTTCGGACGCAAAACAAATAAAATCAACCATAATTATATTATGTAAATTTATATTAAAGAAAAAACTCGGCGCCCCCCTAACTGTAGTTGTCCTCAATCGCTTTGCGAATGAGCGCCGCGCATCGGTCAAGCTCTGCTTTTAGCTGGCGTTTGTATAGCTTCGCTTTTTCCTGCCCACCCTCGGCGAATCGGTAATACACGACTTCTTGGTATTTCATCCCTTCTTTTTTCTTCTTTACTTGTTTTAAAATGCCGTCTTCGATCAAATCGTGAAGCGCCTTGTACACTTCTGAATGGTTCGGCCGGTAGCCGAACGGTTTAAACTCTTGGCGTAGCACATCGAGCAGTTTCAATCCGTACAGCCGTTCTTGTTCTGTTAACGTGATCAAATACAATTTTAAAAACGCACGTTGTTTTAACAGAAAACCGCTTGGCGTTCGTTTTTCTCCCATGCCGCTCCTCCTTCCCCGCTTTTCTCATCGATTGGAAGATTCGCCATTCTCCGGTTTCTATGTTCATTATACCATATACGAGGAGGGAAAGGAAAAATCCTTCCCTCCCTGCTTTCAATAAAACACGATCGTTTTATTGCCGTGAATGATGACCCGGTCTTCCAAATGCCATTTGAGCGCCCGCGCGAGCACCGTTTTTTCGATTAGGCGGCCGATCCGTTTCAAATCGTCGGGATGATGGCGGTGATCCACCCGGGTGACGTCTTGTTCAATGATCGGCCCTTCATCTAAATCATCGGTGACGTAATGGGACGTGGCCCCGATCAGCTTGACGCCCCGCTCATAGGCTCGCTCGTACGGCCGCGCGCCGACAAACGCCGGCAAAAACGAGTGGTGAATATTAATGATTCTCCCTGGAAATTCAGCGACAAACGCCGGCGATAAAATTTGCATGTAGCGAGCGAGCACAATCGTATCGATCCGATAGTCGCGAAGCAGGCGGATTTGTTCGGCTTCTGCGTCAGCTTTCGTCTCTTTCGTGACGGGGATATGTACGTACGGGATGCCGAGCGGCTCAACGGTTTCGCGCAAATCCGGGTGGTTGCTGATGACAAGGGCGATATCGGCGATCAGTTCGCCCGCCTGCCATTGCCAAAGCAGCTCAAGCAAGCAATGTTCCGCCTTCGAGACAAAAATGGCGATCCGCCGAATGTCACGGTGAAGCCGGAGCCGCCACGTCATGCCAAATTCTGCGGCAATCGAGCGAAACGCCGCTTCAAGCTCGTTTTTTCGAGCGGCGACGTTCGGGCAGTCAAACTCCAAACGGAGGAAAAACGTGCCGCCTTCCGGATCGGTTGAGTATTGGCTTGATTCGACGATATTCGCCCCTTGTTCATAAAGAAATGAGGTGACCGCGGCAACGATGCCGGGACGGTCCGGGCAGGAAATGAGCAGCCGGGCGCGATGTTCGTAGGTTTGCAAAAACGATTGCCAGCGATGTTGGCGAAATGTGCTCATCCGATGTCTCTCCTTTATCTTGTTGTGACTTAATTTCCATCATACAAAAAATTGCTGAGCTTGCCAACAAGGAATGTTTCTAACAAACAAAAGAAGAGTGTCTCAATGGACCTCTCCTTTTGTAAAGCGGGCAACGCCCCTATCGTTTGGCGATTTCGCTCCGGCTTGCGTCGGTTTTCGTTCTGGCAGTTTACCTTGGAAGGCCGGTGAAACGCGGTTGCCACGAGCAAATGAGCGGCGTTTCGTCAAAAAAGAAAGAAGGTGGGTTTCACCGGGTTTTTCCTAATAGAAAATAGATGGGGCGGTATTTTGTACAAAATCACCGGCCTCCTAGAAGGCCGGCGATTTAAGGGAGCAAGCTCCTTATCAAGCCCGTTTCTCAAATAGGTAAGCCTTGTCGCGTCAGGAGCGTCTTTCAAACGTTCCCCCATTGCTCAAGAGAAACGACCGTTTTTCACTAGCCATCTAGAGTGGCTGGGTTGATCAGTCTCTCGTCAAGTCGCCGGCCGGGCCGAAAAATTCGTAATGGATGCGCTCCTCCGGCACACCCCATTGTGTCAGCGCACGATAGACGGTTTTCATAAACGGCACCGGGCCACAGAAGTAAAAGTCAGCATCTTTGGATGGAATGACCGTTTGCATCCATTCCAAATCGATCCGCCCTTCTTTGCGGAAATGGGGGTGTTTCCGGTCTTCATCGGACGGAAACTCGTAACAAACGTAATATGAAAATGCCGGATTTTCCGCTAAAGCTCGCAATTCTTGATCGAACGCTTGCACGCGGCCGTTGAGAGCCGCTTGAAGGAACGTCGTTTGGCGGTGAGGCTGCCGGATGGCCAACGTGCTCGCCATGCTCAAAAGCGGAGTGATGCCAACGCCGCCGCTGATTAAGACGACCGGCGTTTCTTTGGTGAGATCAAGCGTAAAGTCGCCGGCTGGGGCGCTTACTTCAAGCACGTCCCCTTCTTGGATATGGTCATGCAAGTAGTTTGACACAATGCCGGCCGGTTTTTCAGCTGTCGCTCCTTCCCGTTTGACGCTGATGCGGTAATACCCTTTTCCCGGGGCGTCCGATAAGCTGTACTGACGGATGTGTGTGTACGTTTCGCCTGGAATCGACAGTTTGACACTCACATATTGGCCCGGCAAGAAATCACTGATGGTACCCCCGTCTTCCGGCCGCAAATAAAACGATGTGATGACGTCGCTTTCTTTCCCTTTTTTGGCGACGACAAAACGGCGAAATCCGCGCCAGCCACCGGGTTTGGCCGCTGCTTCCTCGTAGAGCTCCTTCTCGACTTGGATGAAAACGGCGGCAATGGCTTCGTACGCTTCCGCCCACGCGGCAATGACTTCATCCGTGGCGGCGTCGCCCAGCACGTCTTTGATCGCGAGCAACAAATGTTTTCCGACGATCGGATATTGTTCCGGCTGGATGCCTAAGCTCCGGTGTTTATGGCCGATTTGCCGCACGACCGGCAAAATGGCGTCAAGCCGATCGATATAGCGCGCCGCTGCATATACCGCCGCCGCCAAAGCGCGTTGCTGCCGCCCTTGTTTTTGGTTGGCATGGTTAAACACATTCAGCAGCTCCGGATGATTGGAAAACATGAGTTCATAAAACCGTTTCGTAATCTGTTCGCCGTGCTTCTCTAATACCGGCACAGTCGATTGGACGATTTCAATCGTTTTCGGATGCAAAGTCGTAATCGCAGCCATGCTTTCCTCTCCTTAAAAACATGTATTTTTAATACATCTTTATTCAAACACGGGCGATGCCAAAAAAGCAATATTTCAAATACATCTTTAACAAATTGTTCAAAATTCCCCGTGCGCAGGCAGTATGATACAATAAAATTCGATCACGTTGTGTAAAAGGTTGTGAACGAAGATGCAGTTAACCAACTACACGGAATACGCGTTGCGCGTTCTCTTGTTTTTAGGGACGCTTGAGAAAGGAGAAAAAACGAACATTAAAGAGATTTCCACTGCGTTTTCGCTGTCTGAGCATCATTTAAGCAAAATTGTCCATGAGCTCGGCAAGCTTGGCTACATCGAAACGATCCGCGGCCGCAACGGCGGAATCCGCCTAGCCAAACGGCCTGAGGAGATCGTCATCGGGGCGGTCGTCCGCGAGACGGAAGACAATTTGTCGCTCGTCGAGTGCTTTGCCGCCCACGGCAATGAGTGCGTCTTGACGCCTGCCTGCCGCCTTCGATTCGTTCTTCACGAGGCGCTCGAGGCCTTTTTGCGCGTGCTCGATGCGTATACGCTTGCCGATTTGTTGGAAAACCGGATGTCGCTCCGCACTTTGCTTGGGGAGCGGCGCAAACGATAAACACTCTCCATCCGAATGGCGGAGAGTGTTATTTTGTCTGTTGACAGGCACACTATAAGCAAGCATCGCCGCAGAGAAGGGAGACAGAACGATGAGACGGTACGAAGTGATTGTTATCGGCTCTGGGCTGGCCGGTCTTGCCTGCGCCTGGGAGCCTGTCCGCTGCCGCCACGCGCGCTTGTATTTGAACGCGAACGAGTCATCGGCGGACGCACCTCGTCCCCTTTGTTTGCCACATTTCGCATAATATATTAAGATTAGAAAGGTGTGAGAAAATCCGCAAGACTAAAGGAGGTAACAATGAAACACCAAGGAAACGCCTTACCACCTTATTTACATTGGGACAACGGGGAGCTCTGGCTCACCGAAGATGACCGCGACAATTTAAAAATCAGCTACCGCATCAAAAAGGTGATCTTTGCCGAGCCGTCCGAGTACCAGCATGTCATGATTTTGGATTCGTATGATTTCGGCCGCATGCTTGTTCTTGACGGCGTCGTGCAAACGACCTCGATCGATGGTCACATTTATAACGAAATGATCACACACGTGCCGCTGCAGTTCCACCCAAACGCCAAACGAGCGCTCATCATCGGCGGCGGCGACTGTGGAGCGGCCCGTGAAGCGGCCAAGTACGCCCGCTTGGAGACCATCGACATGGTGGAAATCGACGAAAAGGTCGTCCGGGCGTGCAAAGAACATTTACCGGCCGTCTCCGGCAACTTATCCGACCCGCGGGTGCAGTTTATTTACGGCGATGGCGTGGCGTTTGTACAAGGAAAAGAAGGAGTATACGACGTTGTGATGATCGACTCCTCCGATCCGGTCGGCCCGGCTGAAGCGCTGTTTTCGCCGGAGTTTTACGCCAATGTGCACCGTGCATTAAAAGAGGACGGGCTCATGGTGTGCCAAAGCCAATCTCCGATTTTCCATTTGGATATTTTAACACGCACCTACCGCAACATTCGTGAACTGTTCCCGCACGTGCTCGTGTACACGGCGGTCGTGCCGACGTATCCGGGCGGGCTGTGGAGCTTTACGATCGGCTCGAAACGGCCGCTTGATCTCCCGGCGCAAACGGCGATTCCAAACGACACGAAATACGTTAATGACGCCGTCTTTCGCCAATGTTTTGCCTTGCCGGAATTTTTGCGTTCGGCGCTTGCGGCGAAGTAATTCGATCAGAAAGCTGTCCTCATGTGTGAAGGACAGCTTTTTTGTTTCTTGCCGCGTCTTCGGCGATGCGTTCCTTTCTTTGTCTTGATGAAGAGCCCCTTTATTGTTTGTTATCAGACAGCGCGCGTTTGGCTAGCCATGCGAGCGTCAAGTCATCGGCAGGCGGATTGTGCAGCCCGGCGCGGACATCGCGATAATAACGCCCGAGCGGACTGTCAGCGAACAAGCTTTGCCCGCCAACGATGCGCATGGCTCCATCGACGACCTCAAGCGCGGTATTCGTGGCGACTAGCTTAACGGCGGCGAGCTCCTCTTTCATCTCGGTTCGTTTTTCCGGATAGCGATCCCATAGGTCCGCGACCGCATAGAGAAAATGACGCGCATGGACGAGCCGCCATTCCATGTCGGCGATTTTTCGCTGCACTTCAGGCGTTGCGGCAATTGGACGGGATAATGTATTCGGCTGGTACGTTTGCGCAAAGCGGAGCGCTTCATTGCGTGCGGCAATGGCGATGCCTAAGTAACAAGCCGGAACGTGCAGCAGCCATCCTTGCGCCGGTGCGGTTTCGTTTGGCTTCCCGAGCGTTTCCACGAGCGCATCCGTTCCCACTTCCACGTCCTCAAGGACGAGGTCATCGCTGCGCGTCGCCCGCATGCCGAGTGTGTTCCACGTCGGTTCAATGCGGATGCCTTTGGCGCCCATCGGCACAAGAAATTCGCCGACATCGCCGCTGTCTTCGATGGTGGCCGAAATCAACACGTAATCTAGCGCTGGAGCTAACGAGGCAAACGCTTTGCGCCCGCGGAGTACAAAGCGGCCATCGCGGAGAACGGCCGTTGTTTCCGGTTTTCCGCCGCGCGCGGGGCTGCCGGTCGCCCGTTCGGAATGGGCGCTGTTAATGAGCGCGTGGTGTTGGACGACTTCTTCGGCCAAGCGGGCGAGCGTTGATTCCGACCAGCGGCGGAGCAAAAACAGACGCATCAAAATGCTCGCGTGCCATCCGAATGACAAGGCAGTGGCGCCGCTGCCTTGGGCGAGCACTTCTTGCACAAGCACCCATTCATAAAGCGACGCCCCTTGGCCTCCGTATTCAACGGGGATCGTAAGGGACAGAAATCCAGCTTCCTGTAAATCAGCAAAATCGGCAAACGGAAATTCGGCCCGTTCATCGTAATCTGCTGCCCGCGATGCAAACCGCTCCGCAAGATGCCGCGCTCGTTCGTACAGTTTCCGTTCCCGCTCGTTTCGCAACAACAAATGGTACAATTCGTTCATCGTTCTCCCCTTCTTTTTGTTGTTGAGATGATTTCATTGTACCGGTTTTGGTGAGAAAGGTAGAAACAAAAACGCTTCAACGCCGGCCATCGATGCCCAAGATATCTGAACAAGCCCTCTGTTCATAAAATCCATTTATGCTTCGTGATATTCTTAACCACGGCATAAAAAATAACCGCCTTCGCTTTCAGACGGCCAAGGTAAGGAACAAAAACAACGTTCAAACGAGGAAAAAATGTCGGATATACCGATCATCGCCGCGATGGACAAACTCATTTTTCGCCGCGTCATATTCGTATTCCTCCTGCCAACGCTGGCCATGACGAGCGATTTGCCGCACGGCGTGAATGATCGTATACACTTCCTCATTGGTCATCGTCGGATGGAGCGATAGGCGCACCCAGCCAGGTTTGGCCAAGATGTTTCCACCTTTGACCTCCTGAAGCAAGGCGGCTGACTGTTCTTGGTCAATGCCAAGCAAATAATGGCCGTACGGCCCGGCGCATGAGCAGCCGCCGCGCGCCTGAATGCCAAAGCGGTCGTTGAGAAGCTTGACGGCGAGATTGTAGTGAAGTCCTTCGATCACAAACGAAACAATGCCAAGCCTGTCGCTTCGGTGTCCTTCGAGCACATGAACGCCAGGGATGTCCTGCAGCGCCGGTAGAAGAAGGGAAACGAGCTCTTTTTCCCGAGCGCGCATCTTCGCTACATTCATTTGTTCTTTCAGCTGAATGGCGAGCGCCGCTTTGATCGTTTGCCAAAACGGCGGCGTTCCGCCGTCCTCTCGCTCTTCAATCGCTTCCACATACTCGTAATGCCCCCATGGATCAGTCCAATATACTGTTCCACCGCCTGGATGGTCCGGCGCACGCTGGCTGTACAACCGGCTATCAAAGACGAGCACGCCGGCGCTTCCCGGCCCGCCCAAAAACTTATGCGGTGAAAAATAAATAGCATCAAGCGTTTCGAGCGGGTCGTCTGGATGCATCTGGATCGGGACGTATGGAGCAGAAGCGGCAAAATCGACGAAACAAAGCCCGCCATATTCATGCATAAGTCTCGCTAATTGATGGTATGGCGTTTCTAGGCCCGTTACGTTCGAGCAAGCGGTGAAGGCGCCGATTTTTTGCGGTCGATGGCGGTACCGTTCAAGCAGCTCGCGCAAATGGTCGAGATCGACGTCTCCCCGATCCGTCGGCCGAACGGTTATCACTTCGGCCACCGTTTCCACCCACGGCAACAAATTGGAATGATGCTCCATGTGAGTGACAAAAACGACGGGCCGTTCGTCATCGGCAAGCGTCAAGCGCGGTTTCCATCGTTCCGGTACACGCCAGCCTAGCAGGCGCTGCAGTTTGTTGACAGCGCTCGTCATACCGGCTCCTTGCATGAGCAGTACGTCCCCTTTTCCCGCACCGACATGCTGTTTAATGATTTCTTTCGCATATTGATAGGCAAGCGTCGTTTTTGTTCCTGTGACATTCGATTCCGTATGCGTGTTGCCGACAAACGGGCCGAATTCGCGGATCAGTTTCTCTTCAATCGGCTGGTACAGTCGCCCGCTTGCCGTCCAATCGGCATAAATGAGCCGCTGTTCGCCAAACGGGGTGGAAAATGGCTGAAAGCGGCCGATCGTTCCGTCACGAAACGGCCGAAAATAGGCTTCGAGCTGGCCGCCGCACGTATAGGTTGCGCTGCCGATCGTCGCACGAATCACCATGATCATCCCCCCCTTTTTCCAACCTACTCATCAGTATATGGCTCTTTGCACGTTTGGTCTGGAAAATGAGGGATGGGCAAAAAAAATCCGCCTTGCTGGCGGATATTTGATTATGATCGTCCGCAGCGAACCGGCGGATCCGTTTCCTCGGCGGACGCAAGATACTCACCGAGCCGCGCCCTCAGATCGCTCGGAAGCGGTTCGCTCGTCTGCTTCTGAAAGTTGAAGTAGACAACGGCAGCTTCTCCAACAGCGATGAGCCTTCCTGTTTCTTCTTCTACGATGCGATGAATGCATTGAAAACTTTTGTGGCCGATGCGCGAAATATTCGTTTCGATGCGAAGCCGCCGACCAAAAAATCCTTGGTTGACAAAATCGCATTTGGCGGACGCCAAAATGAAATGCCAATCGTCTGTTCTTCCTCCGTAGCTAAGCTCATCGAACAAGCGGGTCCGCGCTTCCTCCAAATAAATAAAATAGCTGATGTTGCTTAAATGTCCGAGCGCATCCGTTTCGCAAAAACGCGGGTTGACAGTGATCGTATGAGTTTTCATGGTTTTCCTCTCCCTTTCTCTACCAACTAGTCAGTATGTTGTTTTTATCATAGCTTGATTTCCGTTTGGATGCAACTTGTTTATTTTTTTGAATTGATTATTTAGCACACTGTTTTAGAAGTGTATTTATCGTGGGTACGGCTTTACTATGTCATTTCTCAACGAGAAAAACCTTGTTGCATCGATCCTGCTTTTCACTCATTGTTCCATGGATTCAGGGAATCAACGGTGTTTCACCCGCCTTTTAGGAGGCGGCGATTTCGTACAAAATCGTGCTATTCCATCTGTTTGTTAGTTAGAAAAGTTGCACGAAATCAACCTTCTTTTTTGCTGAGGTGTAGCTGATTTGCTCGCGGCAGCCGTGTTTCACCACCCTTTTGGATGATGAATCGAAGCGATGCCGCATGGCCGGGCGGGCAAACCGCCCGGCTAACCGATCCAAAGCGGCAAAAGGGCGTACCCGAGCAAGGACAGGCCGGCGCAGATGAGGGAAATGCGCAGTTTGTACTTGGCGTAGCCCAGCAAATCCATATCCATCATCGCCGCTGTCGTGATCGTCGTATCGCCAAGCGGCGACGCAAACGCCCCGAACGTTCCACTGGCAAACACCGCGCCAATGGTGACATCGAGCGGCGCCCCGGTCGCATGGGCCAGCGCCACGCCGAGCGGCATCAACATCCCCCACGTCCCCCATGAGGAACCGATAAAGTACGACAAAAAAGAGCCCGCTAAGAAGACTGAGGCCGGCACAAACGGACCGGGCAGCCAAGTCGCGAAGGTAGACGATACGTAAGCGGCAAACCCCAGCTCGCCGGCCACCCCCGAGACCGCCCATACAAGCACGAGCATGCCAATCGGCGCCATCAGCTCGTTGCCACCGGCGAAAAAATGATAGATCAGTTCAGGGAGTGACTGCTTTCGCCATACATAAAACAGAATGGAAACAAAAAGGGTCACAAACAGCGCCAAAAGCATCGCCCATGTCGCGTCGGCTTGGGAAAAAGCCGCCAGCCAGTTGTCCGCTCCTCGGCGCCAACCGTCATAAGCAAAAAAGGCAAACGTAAGCACGATCAAGAGCGCCAGTGGAACAAACAGATGCAACGGTTCACCGGCAATGAGCGACAGCTCTTTGCGCAGCCCAAGCCCGTGCAGCTCATTTATGGTTCCTTCTCCTTTTTTGCCGGGCGGCCGACCGATCCGGATGTTGAGCACCGTCGTCAACAGGCCGATGGCCAGGGCAATGATGGCAAACAAGTTGTAAGGAAGGCTGCGTAAAAACAGATCGTACGCAGATTCGCGAATTCCGTTTTGCACGAGCGCTCCGTCGACAACGGAAGTCATAAAACCGACAAACGCGGTAGCGGCCGGCAGCAGCACGATGATCGGTTCGGTCGAGACATCGATCATATACGCCATGCGGCGGCGGTCAACGCGAAACTGGCGGAGCACCGCCTTCATCACCGGCCCTAACAACATAATGCGAAACATCGGCATAAAAAACGTTACCGGCACGGTCAGCCATACGAAAAAAAGCAGCCCTCGCTTTGTGCGAATGCGCCCGGAAAGCCGTTCGACAAAGCCTTTGATCCCGCCGGTAATTTGCATCATGCCGATCAGAGAGCCAAACAAATACAAAAAGAGCGCAACTTTTACATGTTCATCATCGACGAGGGCGTGTACAATAGCGGAAACCGCGCGCTCTATGGCCCCGATGACCGACCATTCGAGGCAAAACGCCCCGACGAGCAAACCAACCACCAAGCCGGGCAGCAGTTCTTTCAGCCAGACAGCGAGCGGAATAATAAGAAGAAACGGCAACAGCGACCACCATGTCCCTTCCATGTCGGTGTCCCCCCTTTCCGATGCCGTTGTTAACAAGGATAGCCATAATGTGATTTGTTTATGATTATCAATGATTATTTAGAACATAGTTTTATTTTAGTATTAAGCGGTTGAGGAAATGAAAAAGAAAAAAAGCCGCGTCATAAGACGCAGCGTGGCAGCATGCGGCCGCCATCCTAGGTTAGGGAACGCACGACCCGGCGCTGTCATTTCCGGCGCGCGAAATCGACAAACCGGAACTTGTCGAGCCGATGCCGCGATTCCGTATATTGAAACAAGGTGGCGTCGCTTAAATAGACATAGTTTTTGACGACGACGACGCGATCGTCGCCGTTGAGATCCAAATAGCGGCGGTCTTCCTCCCCC
>NZ_JPYA01000085.1 GCF_000750005.1 Geobacillus icigianus
GGTCGTACAAAGGTTTCCAATACTTCAGTCACTCCTCACAGACAAATCGCGTACATTGAATTAGAATTTAGAGATGGTTGGTATACTTGCACAGGAACTGTTATTGGGAAAGATAAAGTCCTTACAAATGCACATTGTGTTATGGATGTTACAAATCAGTCTGGTGCGATAAACGGTCATGTATATCCCGCTGTCAATAATAATATGTATTCATATGGGGTATATCAAATAGTAGATTATTATATTACAAGCAACTATGTTCAAACAGGCGATCCAACTCAAGACTTTGCAGTACTTAAGCTTAGCACATACTTAGGAAAAAATATTGGTGATGTAGTTGGATACCTTCCATTAAGACAAGTATCTAGCATTCAAGGTACATCAGCAAAACTTTATGGATACCCAGGGGATAAAATCGAACAGTATAACGAAGTTTCTCAATGGGGAATGACTGGCTCTATTTCAAAAGAAACCAATGAACTTGCATTTTATCAAATTGATACTTACAATGGGCAATCCGGTTCTTCTTTATTAAATTCATCAAATGAAATCATTGCTGTTCATAGAGGCAGTTTTAGTGTCAATGGTACCACTTACAATGGAGGACCAAAAATGATTAAACCCGTATATGATTTTATTAGAGCAGCAATGCTAAATTGAAAATTTCTTCCAGCTATTTATTAATGACCAGCAAGGAAGATCTTAGTGATTGTAAACCTTACTAAGATGTTTTTTAACAAGGTAGGTAAATTTTGAAGGTTTCGTAGTTTAATTGACTCTTCCCGGAAAGGGAACAAAAAAATGCCCTGAAATTCTACCCTCCAGGGCATTTTTTCTATATAGTCTCTAAATGTACTTGGACAGCTCCGATGCCAAAACTGTCATCCATCTTGATGTTAAAATTTCGGCAACGCATTGACCGCATCAGCGAGATCGCTATAACTGTCTTTCAAATACCACGATGTTGTGGCGACATTACTGTGACCTGCAAGTCTTCGGACTTCCCACTTTGTATAAAAGAAAGAAGCTGTCTCAAAAGATCGCTAAATCGACTTGTTGAGACAGCCTCCGTTCTTGTCATCAAAAAGCGATCTTTTCCTCCAAAAAGGCTTTGAGCTCGCCGATCGGCAGCCGCACTTGTTCCATCGTGTCGCGGTCGCGGACGGTGACTTGGCCGTCTTGTTCGGACTCAAAGTCGTACGTAATGCAAAACGGCGTGCCGATTTCGTCTTGGCGGCGGTACCGCTTGCCGATCGAGCCGGTTTCGTCGTAGTCAACCATGAAATGTTTCGCGAGCTCTTCGTAAATGCGGCGCGCCCCGTCAGCGAGCTTTTTCGACAGCGGCAAGACGGCCGCTTTGTACGGTGCGAGCGCCGGATGCAAATGCATGACCGTCCGGGTCGTGCCGTCTTCCAGTTCTTCCTCGTCATAGGCATCGATCATAAACGCCAGCGTGACGCGGTCGGCACCAAGCGACGGTTCAATGCAGTACGGCACGTAGCGTTCGTTCGTTTCTTGGTCGAGATAATGGAAGTCCTCGCCCGAGTATTCCATATGCCGCTTTAAGTCGTAATCGGTGCGCGACGCGATGCCCCACAGCTCGCCCCAACCGAACGGGAAGCGGTACTCGATGTCAGTGGTGGCGTTGCTGTAGTGGGACAACTCTTCTTTCGCATGATCGCGCAGACGGATATGGTCTTCGTTCATGCCGAGCGACAACAGCCACTCCTTGCAAAATTGCTTCCAGTAGTCGAACCATTTCAGCTCTTCGCCCGGTTTGCAGAAAAACTCGAGCTCCATTTGTTCGAACTCACGCGTGCGGAACGTAAAATTCCCTGGCGTGATCTCGTTGCGGAAGCTTTTGCCGATTTGCGCGATGCCAAACGGTAATTTTTTGCGCATCGTGCGCTGGACGTTTTTAAAGTTGACGAAAATGCCTTGCGCCGTCTCCGGGCGCAAATAAATTTCGTTGGCGCTCGACTCGGTGACGCCTTGGTACGTTTTGAACATTAAGTTGAACTGGCGCACGTTCGTAAAGTCGCGGCTGCCGCATTCGGGACAGGCGATGCCATGCTCGCGGATCAGCTCATCCATTTTCGCTAGCGGCAAGCCGTCAACGATCATCTCGATCCCTTTTTCCTCAAGCGCCTGCTCAATCAGCTTGTCGGCGCGATGGCGCGCTTTGCACTGTTTGCAGTCGACCATCGGATCGTTGAAGTTGCCTAAGTGGCCAGACGCTTCCCACGTTCTCGGGTTCATTAAAATGGCGGCGTCCAAACCGACGTTGTACGGCGACTCTTGGACGAATTTTTTCCACCACGCCCGTTTGATGTTGTTTTTCAGCTCAACGCCGAGCGGGCCGTAATCCCACGTATTCGCCAGCCCACCGTAAATTTCCGACCCCGGAAACACGAAGCCGCGATGTTTCGCGTGGGCAACGATTTCTTCCATGGTTGCAGCCATGTTATCATCCTCCTTCACATGTGTATGGTGCCAACAAATCAAAAATGCCCTCGCCCCTAGGCATGACGCCTAGGGACGAGAGCGTAGCTCCCGCGGTTCCACCCTAGTTGATGCGCAAACAGCGCATCCCCTTTTTCCATTTCCGCTCCGGACTGCCGTTTCATTAACCGTCTTCACCGGGCTTCCACCATCCCCGGCTCGCTTTGGAAGAGAGGGTTAACTACTATTGATCCGTCATCGCGATTCGCTATACGATTTTGCTCATTATAATAACAAACCCGCAAAACCTCTGTCAATAGTTGCCTCTCTTTTTTTGCATCCAAAACCGCGACACGATCGGCTGGCCGTCCCAGATGACTTCACTTTCGGCGCGGCGGCGCGCGACTTCCGGCTCGTCAAGCAAAAGCCAAAAGTTTTTCACCGGCAAATCGCCGAGCCCATGCTTCTCGCAAAGCCGCCGCAAATATTGGCGCCGCCTGTCGTCGAGCTGTCGCGACATGTTGTCGCCATCCGCGCTGAACGCATACAACACGGTCGCCGCCGCGACACGGGTGACGCGACACACAGAGGCAGCACGCAAAAAGAAGTCCCAATCCCAATAGTTGTGGATAGACGGGTCAAAGCTGCCGATTTCGTCATGAAGCGACTTGCGATACACGCTCCCGGACGGGACGTACGTTGAAAACGTCCGCATGGCTTCCAAATCGTACTCATAGGCAAATAAGAAGCGAGCGAACGGGATGCGCTGATCGTTTTCGACCCGATACTGGACAATTTCCGCATCGGCATAGGCGAAGTCCGCATGCTCGAGCGCCGCGACCATCCGCTCGAGATGACACGGCAACACTAGATCATCGTCGTCGCAAAGCATGATGAGCTCGCCACGCGCCGCTTGGACGCCTGCGTTGCGGGCCGCGACATGTCCTTCGTTGTCGCGGCGGTCAATGACGCCGATGTCCAGCTCCGGATACAAGGCGACGACATCATCGACCGGCTCGCCGCCGTCGTTCACAACGATGACCTCAAACGGCTTGTACGTCTGCCGGCTTAACGCTTCAAGCAGCTCGGCAAGCGGATATGGGCGATTGTATGTCGGGATGACAACGGATACAGACGGACACAACGGACAATCCACCGCCTCTCTCATTTTTCCCAAACCAAAAGGGGCTTACCCTTAAGGTATAGCCCCTGTTTCTGTTTGTCAACTTAGGCGAGTTCCTGTTGCTTCGTCTCTTTGCCAAGAACAGTGACCGAGAGGACGGCGACAAGGACAGACAGGCAGAACAGAGTGAAAATCGCCGTCACGGACACCCCTTTGGCGACAAGCGAGCCAACGAACAGCGGGCCGAAGATGCCGCCAATGCGGCCAAACGCCGCCGCCATGCCGGCGCCGGTCGCACGAATCGACGTCGGGTATTGCTCCGGCGTGTACGCATACAGCGCTCCCCAAGCGCCTAAGTTGAAAAACGACAAGAAAATGCCAGCCGCCATCAACCCCGCAAGCGACTCGGCCGTGCCGAAAAAGTAGGCGCTTGCCGCTGTGCCAAGCAGATATGTGATCAAGACGAACTTCCGCCCGGCCCGCTCGATCAGCCATGCGGCGCTGAAATAGCCAGGCAACTGGGCGATCGTCATCACAAGCACGTATTCAAAGCTTTTAATTAAGCTGAATCCTTTCATGACCATGACGCTTGGCAGCCATAAAAACATGCCGTAATACGAAAAGACGACACAAAACCAAAGAAGCCAAAGCATCGTCGTTTCCTTCCGGTACGGCGCCGACCATACGTGGGCGATATGGCTCCATACCGTTCCCTCTTTTTTCGTTGCCATAAACCGTGGTGAGTCGGGCAGCCGGAGGCGTAAGTAAATGGCGTACAGCGCCGGTGCGGCCGCCAGCCATAACGCCGTCCGCCATCCATAGGCTGGTATGACGAAATACGAGATGAGCGCCGACAGCAGCCAGCCGCCGGCCCAAAAGCTTTCAAGCAGCACAACAGCCCGGCCGCGATCCTTAGCTGGCACCGCTTCCGAGACGAGCGTTGACGCGACCGGCAGCTCGCCGCCAAGCCCCATGCCGATCAAAAAGCGAAGTGCCAAAAACGCCGCCAACGTCGTCGTCAGCGCCGACAGCCCGCTGCCGATCGAGAATAATAACAATGTGACAAGAAAAACATGTTTCCGGCCGATCCGGTCGGCAAGCAACCCAAACACGAGCGCCCCAACGGCCATGCCGATCGAGTTGACGCTGCCGATCCAGCCGACTTGTTCGGCTGTCAAGTTCCAGTCTTTTTGCAAGGCGGCCATCAAAAACGACAACATGCCGACATCCATCGCGTCAAACAGCCAGCCAAGGCCGGCAATGCCTAACAGCTTGCGCTGGGAAATCGTCGGTTGATTCATGTATATCCTCCTGTCATTATCGGTGTAAAGACATATTTATTATAAAAGAAAATCACCCACCTCTGCACTGTACGGTTAATACTTTTTGCGAAAAATCCGCTCCAAAACTTGAATAACACGATCAAACACCAACATCGCGATCCAGCCCTCGTTCTATGATTAGAACAAAAAGTTCGGCTAAAATCAGCTGCCATGCTTTTCATGATAGGCGCCAGTAAAACCATTTGGCAAAGCATCAAATCCTTTCTTCGTTCCCTCGTTCATGATGTTGATTTCGACCTCACATTTCGTACCCTTCCGACGAAAATCAGGAGGATTTTTTTCATTCCGATGTCGAATGAATCCTTGACACAGCTTCTTAGAAAGACCTTTCATCTGAGTACAGCGAGACAGGTTGGTTGGATCATTTCAAAATTGGTAGACTGGGTATTACTATAGTACAAGGAGGATACTTATGGACGAGGAAAGAATCAAGGATCTTGAAGCAAAATTAAGTCTAGCCACCGACGCCATTACGTTACTCTTAGATATGGTGAACAAGGAGCACAAAAGCTTTGCGATTCTGGCCTTAGCCACTGGCTTTACTGCCAACGAGTTGGAACGCCTAGAAAAACTGTTTTATCACGCTGGCAAATCACAGTGGGACAAGGACACATTTGTGGCAGAGTTCGAGAAGCAGCTTCCCAAAAGAAGTGCAATGTTGCGAAGCATTTTGGAAGGGCTAAAGTCAGATGGAAAGTTTGTATCGTTATGCGAGAAGTATTTGGATTGACAGAAAAAACCCGCCCATGTCGAGGCGGGTTTATTTTTCTTTAAAACATCCAAATCTTCACCAAATGATTCTCGGAAATTCTTTATTGCAACTTATATACTGTAGATGAGCAAATTTGCTAACATAAATTGACAGCTAAACAAAAAAGGAGACATGAACCCAGCTCCTTGAGTAAAATAGATGTGCTCAAACTACCCGCAAGGAGGTTCATGTCTCATGAATAGATTAGCACATCATCAAGGAATCCACAAGTTTTTCATGACGCTGGGATTGGCGCTTTATTTCTCGAAACCGGTCATCAAGCATCTCGTTCATATTGTGGATGCCTTGACTACCAAGGGATTTTCGGGAACATTGACCGATGTCCATCACTGGAGTTTTCATCCCAATCATCGAACCACGCTCAGCCATTTTTTCACGAAAAGCCCTTGGGATGAAGAGACGTTGCTTCGCAAACTCCAGCAATGGATCCTTCATCGCATCCAGCGAATCGCCAAACAGGAGAATCAACCCCTTTTTGTTTCGATTGATGATACGATTTGCCAAAAAACGAAGCCTTCGTCACGGGCTGCCCGCGCCATTCAAGGGTGTGATTGGCACTACTCGCACAAAGATCATCAATCCGTTTGGGGGCATTCGCTCGTTTGGCTGATGGTGCATACTTTCTCGCAAGCGTTCCCGTTCGCCTTTCGTCTGTATGACAAGACGGCGGGAAGAAGCAAGATCGACCTAGCGATCGAGATGCTTTCCTCGCTCAAGGGGAAACGGGCTCAGCCGGTGTATGTGCTCATGGATTCGTGGTATCCGTCCCAAGCGCTCATCGAAGCCTGCCTGAAACAAGGATTCCATGTCATCGCCATGCTCAAGACGAACCGGATTCTCTATCCGAAAGGTATCGCCATCCAAGCGAAGAAGTTCGCCCGCTATATCGAGCCCAACGACACCCACCTCGTCACGGTGGGGAAGGAGCGTTACCGCGTGTATCGCTACGAGGGAGCGATCCATGGCCTCGATGACGCGGTGGTGCTGCTGGCTTGGAAGGCGGATGAACCGATGACGCCAGATCATCTCCAT
>NZ_JPYA01000086.1 GCF_000750005.1 Geobacillus icigianus
GATCTTGGCTTGCTTCAGCTGTTCATGGACACGGGAGAGCACCTCGGGATTCCACGTTTTGTCCGGCACGTTGCCGTCGTGCACATCGCCGTAAAACGGGATGCCGTCTTCGTTGCCGATCAGCCCGAAACCGATTGGTTTTTGCCAACGATGGTGCCGGTTGTAGCCATGTGTGATCTGCAGGGCCTCTGACGAGACCGATTCATACGCGCCGTAAACGGTCTTGTCCGTCGTATCGGCGTGGAAGACGCGAAGAGAGAGGCCTTCTTTCTTGTCGATCTGCACGAGGCAAGACGAAAGGACTTGATGGATATTCGCCTCATACAGGCGATCCCAATGACGCGCGATGGCATCGTCGTTGAACCAAGACGGCTCCAGCCCTGGCCGAATCCGCTTCGGCCAATCGATGTCATGCGCCCATTGTTCCCAATGAACGAGCGCTTGCCGGCCGCTCAAGATATCCAGAACGATTAGCTTGACGATATCGCTGGCTCGAGTTTGGCATTGCGGATCCACGGGAACGAGATGATCAATCAGCTGAGGAAGGTCAAGATCTTTGAACAGGGTGCTTATTCTATTCAAATAAGAACTTTCATAAATGGCCTGAATTCGAACGTCCATGATGGGCAAACTCCTTTGCTTTCCTTGTGTTTCAAGGTTTTATTCGACAGGAAGATAAAAAAATCCTTCCGATTTTTGTCGAGAGGGTGCGAAATGTGAGTTTTAAAGTTATACTTTTACTCTTTAAAAGGCCGGTGAATTAATGGGGCATAGACCATACCCATCAAGTTAAGAATTTTGGTCTTTGTGCATCGTCAAAAACATGGTATCCTTTCTAACGAACACTCTACGTTAGAAAGGATTTTTTTCATGGAAAAACAAATGCAAGCATGGATTCAAACCATTCGTCAACTCTTTTCTCCCGAAGAATTAACCCGTCTCGCACGGAAAACAGGATTGATCCGGCGGCAGCGTTCGTTAACGGCGGAAGCCTTTCTGACTCTCTGTGCATGGGGAGATGGCTCACTGGCCAAACAGTCGCTTCAGCGGTTGTGTGCGGCCTTGACGCTCTGGCATGGCTGTTCCCTTTCAAGCGAAGGCTTGAATCAGCGTTTTACCGATCGGGCCGTGGCGTTTTTGCGAGAAGTGTTTTTCCTTCTTCTCTTGCATCAACGTCCGTTGCTTTGGTTCACGATCCAAACCTACCGGACGTGTTTTACTCGCTTGCGGATCTTGGACTCGACCAGTTTTTTGGTTCCCGCCGACTACGGGGAGGAGGATCAAGGTTCCGTTTCGCCGGGAGCGAAAATTCAGTTTGAATATGACTTGTTATCCGGCACCTGCCTTCATCTAGGCGTTCAATCGGCTAATGACTCGGACGCCCGTTTTGCCTATCACGTCCAGCACACGATTTTACCGAATGACCTATGTATTCGGGATTTGGGCTTTTTCTCCGTTGCCGCCCTGGCCGAGATCGACGCCCGCGGAGCGTATTCTATTACTCGGCTCCGTTCCGATATGAAAGTGTATATCAAGGAGAATGGCCAGTGGAAGGAATGGGATTGGGAGTCTATGGGCCATCCATTAGGAGAAGGAGAGGCGATCGAAGTGGAACACGTATACATCGGCCATGAGCGCTTGTATGTTCCACGGTTGATTTTCCGCCGTCTGACGGCGGAAGAATGGCAAAAACGGATGTGCAAAAAAAGGAAAAAAGAAAAGGGAAGGCGCTGACACGCCAAACCCTCGAACAAAAGAAATACCACATCTTACTGACGAATTTACCACAAGAGTCGTTTGATGGTCAACAGGTTTATGAGCTCTATTCCCTGCGCTGGCCAATTGAATTATTTGATTTGCAGAAAGTTAAGAAGATGAAGAAAGAACGTTTCGAATGCCATTTATACGGGACGTTGGTTGCCATTTTCGTCACCCAGATGTTTCTGTTTCACGCTCGGATGTATTGACATCAAAAGGAAGACATTCAAATCAGTGAACGGAAAGCACTCGATCTTCTCCAATCGTATTGGCCCCGCCCGTTAAGATACTGCCGTGGCGGTCGATGGCATCGTTTCTTCCATCCACTGCAAAAAGGCTTCCACCATTTCTTCATCCCACTGTGTTCCTTTTCCTTGACGCAAAATAGCGGCTGCTTGGTGAATTTCCATGCCTTTGCGATACGGGCGATCCGATGTCATGGCATCAAACGCGTCAGCGACGGCGATGATGCGTCCGAACAGAGGGATGTCCTCGCCGCGCAGTCCATCTGGGTATCCTTTTCCATCGATCCGCTCATGATGGGAACGGATCCCCGGCAACAGCGGCTCAACCGGTTCTAGCGGTTGGATCTCGCGCAAAATCGATTCGCCAATGACAGGATGTTTTTTAATCCAGGCAAACTCTTCCTCGCTCAGTTTCCCTTCTTTCAGCAAAACAGCGTCGGGGATGCCGATTTTGCCAATATCATGGAGAAGGGCTGAGCGGTATAGCACCTCAAGCTGTTCCGGTGGCAAAGCGAGTTTTTCCCCGATGGCGCGAGCATAATGCGCCACGCGCAACGAATGTCCCGCGGTGTAAGGGTCGCGGGCGTCCAACGCCGCGGTCAAAACCGTGATGAAACTGTCCAATAGTTGTTTATTCAGCTGATCACGACTGTGTACAGCGCCGATCATATGGTTGAATCCGCGAAGCAATTCGGCGAACTCATCGGTATAAACGTTGTGGGCGATCGGTTCATACGCTTCCGTTTCCGCCCGTTTCATGTGAGTGAGCAAAACGTTGACCGGTTCATGGATTTCTTCGACCAATAAGCGCGCCAAAAATATAGAAAAGCCGATGCAAAAGAGCAAAATCGTCGCAGCCCAAGGCCAGTAGGACCAATGGGCCCCATTTGGATCGGTCATCGACCATTTGATTTCAGTAGCAAGACTAAACAGCAGAACAGGAAACGCACTGCTGAATAATACGGTGAGCTGCAGTTTCGTTTTTAAGGAAATGGAAAGCGGCACTTGTTCTGCCATTGAACCGATTTGCGCCGATAAAGATGCCAACAAGGGTCGGCATGCTTTCGTTGTCAAAAAAAACTCAATGAGCGCATGGAGTGAGGCGATCAGCACAGCCCCGGCCAACGCGTACAGAATATACCGATATGGAAGGGACAAAATATGGTAGCGAATGCACAAGGCGGTCAGCCCGGCGCCCGGGATCGACAACCCGAATAAGTGCGGCCCTAAAATCCGCCGAACGGCCAACAGCGGAAAGCGCTGCACTTGTTTGAAGGCTGCGAGCGCCAGTGACGGGTCTGGAGATTGGGATGCAAAAAAGCGGCGAATAGGGGCTACATCCCGGGCGAAGACGATCGCTTCCGCGGCCGCCATCACCATTGCCGATGTGAATAAAATGGCGATCAGCCATTTTCCTTCCTGCGCTGATACACGCAACGTTGTCAACATGAACGTTGTGCCTACTCCTCCGACGGCCATTGCGGATCCCATGACGTAGTAGCGCCATAATTGCCGCAAAAAGGAACGATACATTGGTTTCCTACCTTTCTTTGTCTAATTCGGCAAGTGATGATGTCTGGATGCTGTTGGAACAGAAACCCCGTCCGTTAAGGCGAGCGAGGGTGGAAACTTGCATTCGGCGCACCATGTCTTTTGTTTTGCATGTTGCTAAAGGTCGGTGACAACGAGGCACCGGAGGGATGAAAAACCGAAAAGCCAATGGTATTCCTAAGCGTCCGGTGATTGATTCGTGGATACGGCTTTGCCATCTCATTTCTCAACGAGAAAAACCTTGTTGCATCGGTCCTGCTTTTCACGCGCTCCCCCATCGATGAAGGGAATTAGCGGTTTTTCACCGGGCTTCTAAGTCTACTATACTAGTTCTTTGGCATGGTGACAATGTGTGTAAGTGATTTTTTGAAATGACATCGATCGACTGGTCGTGTCCACTCGTTTGTCGGCGGAAGGGGAAGGGGACGGACGAGCTTGCCGATGGCCGCCAAAAGGTGGCGGGTGAGCGAGAAAGACCGGCTGTGCTTATGTATGGGCCAATAGAGCGTCTCGCTGCACTGAGACACTCCATTGGCTGAGAAAGGTGAATGATTGTTGATTGTTTTGCAAAGGAAGCGGCAAGCCGCCGAGCACGTTGAGCAGTTGCTGCAAGACGGAGAGGACTTGTTGCAAGGTGGAGGAAATCGTTGGCAGAGCCGTATTGATCGTATTGATCGCGCTAGGCAATTGTTGCAGTATCGTTTCTCCTTTATTGAGCAGAAATTCATCTTGTCGATTCACCATATTCGTGTGGAAAAGAAATGGTATAGACAAGTTCTCCGAAAAACAGAAAAAGGCGAATGCCGTCGAGCCGGTGGATCGATTCTTCAACAAACTGCGTATACCGCACTTGACCGCATTCACCAAGTGGTGGGGATATTCACGAAAAAAACCGGGCGGAACATGGCCCGGTTTTTTCCATCTTGAATTCTGGTGACCGATCATCATTACCTAGCTTGATGTAGCTTGCGAATGATAAAACTAGCCAGCAAAATGAGAATGACCGAACCGATCAGAGCCGGAATAATATCAAATCCGCCGATGGTCGGCCCCCAATTGCCGAATAACTTTGTTCCAAGCCATGCACCGATAAACCCGGCGATGATATTGCCGATGATTCCTCCGGGAATATCGCGACCTGTCAAAAGCCCGCCTAGCCAACCGATGATACCGCCAACGATCAAACTCCATAGAAATGACATGGATGGTTCCTCCTTGCCGTTTGATGAAAACTGTTCTTTGATCGTAGTTTATGTTAAAAGACATGCACGTATACGTGAAACGGTTTGACATGCGTCGTTTGTTGCCAGTTTCGTTGCTTGACAGGATAGAGGACGTTTGTTTTCTGTATCGTTGTTCGTTTGTCTTCAGCTTTTGGGCCCGCTTGGACGCGCGAGCGGAGAAACAGAGACGCCGCGTCTGACGATGAATCCAACGCGGCTCTTGAGTGAAGGGAAGTTAACGAACGGATTCGAGTTGCTTGGCCAGATGGTGGAGCTTTTTCTCGTGCTGGATGGTTTTCGACGCGAGGAAATGGACGGTTTCTTGCGTTTCTGTCAACTCCACGCGCAAGCCGGCGAATTTTTGTTCGAGTCGATCAAACCGCTCGTTCACCTCGGCGCGAAATTGTTGCATTTCCGCTCTCAATTGGTTGGCTGTGTCTTGCATTTCCGCTCTCAATTGGTTGGCTGTGTCTTGCATTTCTGCTCTCAATTGGTTAGCCATGTCTTGCATTTCTTTCCGCAGCTGATTAGCGGTGTCTTGCATTTCTGCTCTCAGCTGATTAGCGGTGTCTTGGATTTCGGCTCGCAATTGGCTTCCCATTTCGTCAATTTGGGTGCGGATGTCGCGGGAAAACATTTTCAGCGCCTCGACTACTTCTTTCACGATGGTATCGCGTTCCACGCTTGTTCACCTCCCTCTAGTTTGATTATACAATGTGCAGATGGGAAAGAAAATAGCGGTTTCGACAAACTTTTCCTTAGCGGGGGAGATGAGGGCAGAGGACTGCCCCCAGCGGTGTTTTCCAAGTTGAAAAGCTTGGCGGCACCATCCCCCTCATCGTTTGGCAATCCGGCGAAACGGGTGGTTTCCTGCCGGTTTTAGCCTGATTGTCCTTGGTCGATAGGGGGAACGTGTGAGAAGCAATTCCGAAGCGATTGGTTTTTCGGTTTGAGAAAGGCCGTTGAGGCGCGCGAGTGGCGCTGAGAAAGGAAGCCATCGGTTGCTCTTTTATGGAAATGGTACAGAGAAGAGAGTATTTTGTCTATCATAATCTATTACTTATTATAACGATAAAAAAACGCTATTTTACTTATAAGTCAAAGAGGCGTATGATAAACACGAAGTTCGCAGTATGGATAGGGGGAATGGGAATGGAGAAGGGAAAGAAAGCGGTTTGGTCTTATAGGCTGACTTGGGGACAAGAGAAACGTCGATGGGTAGGAGGGGTAGTTTTTCCGTTTTTGATCGCTGCCATTGGCATGGCGCTGGCTTCCCTGCCTGGACTCGATCATTTAGGTCCACTCGCTTGTGCTATTTTACTAGCGGTGCTGTATCGGCACGTATTTGGCTACCCTGTGGCCCTTCGTTCGGGGATTCAATTTGTTTCGAAATATTTGTTGCGATTGGCTATTGTGCTATTCGGGCTGAAGTTGAATATAGCCGTTTTGCTTCAGCACGGATGGGGGCTTGTCTTTCGAGATTTGGCCATCGTTGTGTTTGCTATCTTTATGATGGTATTGATTGGAAAAATAGGAAACGTCAGCCCTTCTTTGTCTTTGTTGCTAGGTATCGGAACGGGGGTGTGCGGGGCGGCGGCGATTGCCGCTGTGTCCCCCATATTGCAATCAGATGATGAGGATACGGCTCTCTCAATTGGAATGATTGCGTTGGTCGGCACGGTGTTTTCGATTGGATACACGCTTATTCGCCCGCTTTTGCCGCTTTCCTCGTTGCAGTATGGGGCGTGGAGCGGGATGAGCTTGCATGAAATTGCCCATGTCGCACTGGCAGGAGCTCCAGCCGGGCAGGAGGCGCTGGCGTTGGCGTTGTTGGCCAAGCTAGGGAGGGTGCTTTGGCTTGCACCGCTCAGTTTTGTTCTTATGTATTGGAAAAAGACCAAAGCGAATTGTCATGACGGAAGAAAAACGAAAGTTCCCTTTCCGTGGTTTTTGCTAGGATTTATCGTTATGAGTTTGTTCGGCAGTTATGTGCTGGGAAACGCCATTTCAGTTTCTCCGGGTGTTCTAAGCTTTCTCTCCTTTGTCACTTCGCTTTTCTTGACGGCGGCGATGGTCGGACTTGGATTGAATGTCGATTTGCGAACATGGGGGAGAAATGGATGGCGTCCTCTTGCCGTGATGTGTCTAGTATCTTTGGGCTTGTCTCTTTTATCGTTATTTCTTGTTTAATGGTCAAGGAAAAAAGACGACCGGCGACGCTGTCGGCCGTCTTTGCTCAAAGAGACGGAGGAGGGGACCATTGCCTGACGGAAGGGTGGTGAGTGCGAATGATGGTTAAAAAGACGTCCATAGCTTTTGTATAAAACGGGGTTTTCGGCGTTACGAGAGAAAAGCGGCGAACAAACGGCTCTTCATCGATCGGGATGATGGATAACGTGCCAAACGAAAGTTCTTTTTTGATCGCCCAAAGGGAGAGAAACGTGATCCCCAAGCCGGCTTCGACCGCTCCTTTAATGAGTTGTGTGCTGCCAAATTCCATCATCGAAGACGGAACAAAGCGGTGATTGCGAAAAAATTCATCCGTTGCTTTCCTTGTCCCCGAACCTTGTTCTCGAACAATCCATGTGGCGCTCTCTAGGTCTTCGATCTTGACCTTCTTTTTGTGGGCGTACGGGTGGCGAGGCGAAGCCACGACAACCATTTGATCTTCGGCTAATGGTTCGATAGATACGCTCGCTGACTCGATGTCCATTTCGATAATCCCAACATCCAGTTGATGGCTGCTTACCATTTCAACAATTTCATTCGAGTTTCCAATCGTGATTGTCGGTGTAATGAGCGGATAGTGTTGATGCAATTGAGCGATCATCTGGGGAAGAACATACTCGCCGTACGTGTAGCTGGCTCCAATCGACAGCTTCCCGCTCGCTCGATTCAGTAAATCATCAAGCAGTTGGTTCATACGTGTGTACAATCCGAGAATTTCTTGCGCATAGTGGTAAACGATTTCCCCGGCTTTGTTCAATTTGACATACTTGTTTGTCCTGTCTAACAGTTTTGTATCCAACAATCGTTCCAATGTTTGAATGTGCTGGCTGACCGCGGGTTGCGTCATATGCAGCTCTTCAGCCGCTTTCGTGAAGTTTCCTTTTTCCACTACTTTGACAAACACATGCAGCAACTGATCCAAGGCAGTCCCTCCCCACCTTTTTTGTAATGATATGCTTAGTTTACCATGCCTTTTCGTGAGCGCCAATCGCTGCGTGCGAAAGTGGCTTGGTAGATCGAGGCAAGTTGGCATATTGTTTTTCATCCGGCTATATCTGCTTGCATGCGAACGAAAACGGAAGCGTAAAAGCAGAAATTCTTTATTGTTCAATCTACATACTGCAAAAAATTGTTAATTTACTGTTAAAATACACCGCCTCAATCCGTCATTTTCATGCCAAGGGGGGAGCAAGGGCTTGCCCATGAATGTTTTTAGTGGAAAGTGGAATTTTTCCGCGTAGGTATTGATTACGGTTTTTCTTGTGAGCATGATTTGTAGAGGGGATTTCTGTTGTGTTTTATACCCATTACCGGTATAATGTAATTGAAAGAGGTGATGTTGGATGAACCATTATGAAGATCACAAAATGGTTCCACGGACGGAACAGGAAATCGAACGCATCATCAAGCGTTTGAAGCGCATCGAAGGGCAAGTGCGCGGGGTGCAAAAAATGGTGGAGGACAATCGGTATTGCATCGATATTTTAGTGCAAATTTCCGCGATTAGAGCAGCGTTGAACCAAGTCGGGCTACAGTTGCTTGAACGCCATGTGAGCCATTGCGTGGCCAAAGCGATCCGTGAAGGGAGCGGAGATCAATCGATTCGCGAATTGATGGATGTGATGAAACAATTTTCAAAGTAAGGGAGGGAAAGGGAAATGGGGGAGCTGAAAACCGTGACGCTGAAGGTGACGGGCATGACATGCGCCGCGTGCGCCAATCGGATCGAGAAAGCATTAAATAAGATGGATGGCGTCAACGCCCATGTCAATTTGGCCATGGAAAAAGCAACGATTCACTACGATCCAGCGAAACAAACGATCGCCGATATCGAAACGAAAATTGAGCATTTGGGGTATGGCGTGGCGACAGAAAAAGTGACGCTCGATATTGAAGGCATGACATGTGCGGCCTGTGCGACACGGATTGAAAAAGGGTTGAATCGGATGGAAGGGGTGACAAGCGCTGCGGTCAACTTGGCGACCAACAGCGCGGTGGTGGAATACAAGGAGGGGGTTGCATCTGTCGAAGACATTTTAGAGAAAATCAAAACGCTTGGGTACAGGGGGCAAATTCGAAACGAAGAACAAGACGGCGCTGGCCGGAAAGAAGAGCAGTTGAAACAGAAGCAGCGGCGACTCGCCATTTCCATCCTCTTATCGTTGCCGCTGCTCTATACGATGCTGGCGCATATGCCGTTTGCTATCGGCTTGCCGATGCCGCATTGGCTGATGAATCCGTGGTTCCAGCTTCTTTTCGCTACACCCGTTCAGTTTTACATCGGCGGTCCCTTCTACGTCGGGGCGTACCGGGCGTTGCGAAACAAAAGCGCGAACATGGACGTCCTTGTGGCGCTCGGAACATCCGCCGCGTACGTGTACAGCTTGTCTGAAGCTTTTCGGACGCTCGGGAATCCTGACTATATGCCGAGGCTGTATTTTGAAACGAGTGCCGTTTTGATCACGCTTGTGCTTGTCGGCAAATATGTTGAAGCGATTGCGAAAGGGAGGACAACCGAAGCCATTTCGAAGTTGGTCAGCCTGCAGGCGAAGGAAGCGACCGTCATTCGGAATGGGGACGAAATAAAAGTTCCACTCGAGGAAGTGGTGATCGGCGATACGATCGTTGTTAAGCCGGGAGAAAAAATTCCGGTAGACGGTACGGTCATCGCCGGAGCATCTTCCGTAGACGAATCGATGATTACGGGTGAATCGATTCCGGTCGATAAGAAGGAAGGCGACTATGTGATCGGGGCAACCATTAATACAAATGGGGTGCTGACCATTCGCGCCGAAAAAGTCGGAAAAGATACCGCGCTTTCTCACATCATTAAAATCGTCGAAGAGGCGCAAGGGTCGAAAGCGCCGATTCAGCGGATGGCGGATGTTATTTCCGGCATTTTCGTACCGATTGTTGTCGGAATTGCGGTTGTTTCCTTTCTCATCTGGTACTTCTTCGTTGCGCCCGGTGATTTGGCCAAAGCGCTTGAGGTGGCCATCGCTGTTCTTGTCATCGCGTGCCCTTGTGCGCTCGGTTTGGCGACACCGACATCGATTATGGTCGGCACCGGCAAAGGGGCGGAACAAGGCATTCTCTTTAAAGGAGGTGAGTACCTAGAGGGAACGCAGCAAATCAATGCCGTATTGCTCGATAAAACAGGAACAGTGACAAAAGGAAAACCGGAAGTCACCGATGTGCTAGCCTTCCGCGAGGACATGCTTGATTATGCGGTTTCCGCCGAGAGCGCTTCCGAGCATCCGCTCGCTCAGGCGATTGTCGAATACGGGAAGAAACAAGCGATTTCGATGAAGCCATTGGAACACTTCTCCGCCATTGCCGGCCATGGCATTGAAGCGGTCATTGACGGCAAAACCGTTTTGATTGGGACGCGGAAATGGATGAAGGACCGCGCTGTCGAGATTTCTCAGTGCGAAAATCGCTTGATAGAGCTTGAAAAGCAAGGAAAAACTGCGATGCTTGTGGCCATCGATGGAGAGCTGGCCGGCATCATGGCGGTCGCGGATACGGTGAAAGAAAGCGCGAAAGAAGCGATTCAAACGTTAAAACAAATGGACATCGATGTCTATATGGCAACAGGGGACAATCAGCGGACAGCGGAAGCGATCGCCCATGAAGTCGGCATTGAGCATGTGTATGCCGAGGTGCTCCCGGAAGAAAAAGCGAACATCGTCGAGGAATTGCAAAAACAAGGAAAACGTGTGGCGATGGTCGGCGATGGGATGAATGATGCGCCGGCTTTGGCCAAAGCGGATATTGGGATGGCGATTGGCACAGGAGCGGATGTGGCGATCGAAACGGCCGATGTGACCTTGGTCGGCGGCGATTTGCGCCATATCCCGAAAGCCATTGAGTTGAGCCGGCAAACGATGAGAAACATTCGGCAAAATCTGTTCTGGGCGTTATTTTATAATACGATCGGCATTCCGGTCGCCGCTTTCGGATTGTTGGAGCCGTGGATCGCGGGAGCGGCGATGGCGTTTAGCTCTGTGTCGGTTGTGACCAACGCGCTTCGGTTGAAGCGTGTGAAACTATAAACATTTAAGGAGGAATCGATGATGACGATTACATTGCAAGTACAAGGAATGACATGCGGACATTGCCAAGCGGCGGTGACGAACGCCCTTCAAGCATTGGATGGCGTCAGCCGCGTCGAAGTGCATTTGCAAGAAGGGACGGTCGATGTGGAGTATGATGAAACAAAGATCAGCGTAGAAAAACTGAAAGAAGCGATTGAAGAGCAAGGATATGATGTGAAATAACGAGAAGGGGCCCCGAGGGAAGACGGGGCCTTTTTGATCGAGAGCGTAACGGGACATGACGAGTTCTCGGCTGGGAAAAGTTTTTTTCTCTTCTTGAAGAATATCGGGAAAGCGGGATGTTATAATGAAAATAACAGGCGCGGAAAAAGGGGGGATTGATTTGCGATCGCAACAAGACATCCTTAATGAAATGGCGAAATGTTTAGATTTATGGAAGAAAAAGTATGGTGTGAAGCGAATCGGGTTATTTGGCTCGTACAGTCGGGGGGAACAAAGGGAGTCGAGTGACATTGATGTGTTGGTAGAATTTATGGATCATGCGGTGACGTTTGATCATTATATGGAGTTGAAACTGAGTTTGGAAGATCTTTTTCAAAAATCAGTGGATTTAGTGATTGTAGATGATATCAAACCAGGATTAAAGCCGACTATTTTAAGGAGTGTTAAGTATGCAGAGGGATCCTAGCGTCTTTTTGCAAGATATTTTGGTTGCTGCAGAGAAAATTGAGAAGTACACCCAAGGGCTTTCTTATGATGACTTTTTAGATAATGATTTAGTATCAGATGCAGTTATTAAAAACATATTAGTGATTGGAGAAGCAGCGAAAAACATTCCAGACGAAATCAGGCAAGCATCCCCATATATCGAATGGAGAAAGATGGCTGGCATGAGGGATATGCTGATCCACAGTTATTTCTCCATTAATTATCGAATTGTGTGGGATGTCGTTCGAAATAAGATTCCTGTATTAAAACAGCACGTTGAACGATTGCTAAATGAAAGTTAGACTTCCATTCAAACCGTATGCGCCGTTTGGGGATAGCTCATTATTCAAAAAAGGGGTGGCCTAGGAGGCCGGTGATTTAAGGGAGCAAGCCGCTGATCAAGCCTGTTTCTCAAATAGAAAAGCCTTGTCGCATCAGGATCGTCTTTCAAACGCTCCCCCATTGCTCAAAAGAAACAACCGTTTTTCACCAGCCATTTAGAAGACCAGTGAAAAAGGTTTCCGCGCGTCAATCAGCCGTATTTCACAGGAAAAGAAAGCTGATTTCACAATGCTTCTCAACAGGATAAAAAATAGATGTGCAAAATGTATGGAGAAAATCGTTCAACGAAAATGAAAAAAAAGACAAGCGATTCGGATTCGCCGAGCTTAGCGGCGATACGTAATCGCTTGCCGTCCCATTTGAACCCAAGCCGCGATAAACTCTTGCTTCGGTGCTTTTTGATTTTTGATGGCGGTCAGTGGGTCGTTGAAATAAATGTACTGCTCATCGTATCCCGTAATGAGCACCGCGTGTTCCCGATACGTGATTTTGACCGGTCCTTGCGGTGTTTGCCATTCGCGAAAGGCGGAGGGGGGAAGCGGACGGAAGGTGGTGTTTGTAATGACCCACACCGGGGAGCCTTTCGCTACGTAGTCATAAATGTGCTCAAAGGATTGTCCGGTTAAGTCGACGATTTGCGTTGGCAAGTATCGTTCGGCCAGCTCCTTAATGGGTTTGTGATATACGCCGTATCCAGGCTTCGACAATGTATACATGTCGCCCACAAATCCTTCATTCGGATGGCCGTAAAAGACGCGGCCGTTTTTTACTTGATATGGCGTCGGATTTTTCCGCACTTGTCTCGCTAATGTCATTTTGTCAACATCAATTCCCGCATGGTTCAGCAGCATGGCTAAGCTGGTGACTTCACATCCCCTTGGCAGCTCGGGGAGCTGCGAGATTAACGGCGCGTCAATCAACACCGTTGATTTCAACGTCGATTTGCCGGCGTTCGCCGCTTGGTCATGATTGACAAGCGGGACGATGGTTTCCTGTACAAAATGTTGAAATCGATCCTTTGTTTGCGCCCAGCTTTTATGATTGGACAAAACGGCTAGAAGCAAGGCGAGACAGCCCGCGTATACAGCCAGCAGCAGCTGGTCCCTTTTGCGGCTGAGAGGGCTTCGCAAAAGGGCGAGGCAGAGGAGCACGATGAGAGCGGTCAACAGCGAGATCATGGTGAGCAAAGCGATTCTCCCCCTTTATCAGCAGTGCTTCAATGGCGGCTTCCGGGCTGTTTTGATTGTTTTCCCGTTTCCAAAGAAGGGTATTGGAACAAGAAAGCGTTAAAAGTATAGTCAGCTGCCCATTGTGCCTCCGATGGTTGTGATGGAACGTTGGGTTTTGTCAAAAATGGCGAAAGATTGGTTTTGAAACTTTGCTTTTTGTAAGATAGAATGGAACTGGTTTTGTTTTCTTCTTTGCCTATTATTTTATTGCAACCGAAGGCGTAAGGCAAAGAATAAAAACGGGTTGCCTTGATGTCAATTCATTGGAGGGACAGTCATCGTTATGTGTGGATTTATTGGATGGATTGTCGATCGTCCAGAATGTCAAGATCCGGGATGGAGCGAGGAATTAAGGCGGATGAACCGCCTGATTACCCATCGCGGGCCGGATGATGAGGGGTATTATATGGATGAGCACGTCGGGTTTGGATTTCGGCGGCTCAGCATCATCGATTTGGAAGCGGGGCACCAGCCGCTCTCGTATGAAAACGATCGGTACTGGATCATTTTTAACGGGGAGATTTACAATTACGTCGAATTGCGGGAAGAGCTGACGGCGAAAGGATTGTCGTTTGCGACAAACTCCGATACGGAAGTCATCGTTGCGCTTTATAGCATGGAACAAGAAAAAGCGGTCGAAAAGCTACGCGGGATGTTTGCGTTTGTCATTTGGGACAAGCAGGAAAAAACGGTGTTTGCAGCCCGCGATCCGTTCGGCATTAAACCGTTTTTCTATGCGGAACAAGGCGGCCGCACGTTTTTCGCTTCGGAGAAGAAAAGCCTTTTGCTTGCGCTTGGGGCGGAAACGGTAGATCATGAATCGCTCCAGCATTATTTAACCTTCCAATACGTCCCCGAACCATCGACGATGTCGGTCGGTATTTCGAAGTTGGAGCCGGGGCATTATATCAAGAAACGAGTCGGTGAACCGCTCGCGATTCATCGCTATTGGAAGCCGTTTTTCCGCTCTGTTCGCCAGTCGGAGGAGGAATTGGTTGAGAACATCCGCACGGCGTTGGTTGATTCGGTCCGTGTCCATATGCGCAGCGATGTGCCGGTCGGGGCGTTTTTGTCGGGCGGCATTGATTCCTCGTTTATCGTGGCGATCGCCAAACAGTTTCATCCGGATTTAAAGACGTTTTCGGTCGGGTTTGAGCGGCAAGGGTTCAGCGAAATCGATGTGGCCAAGGAGACGGCTGAGAAGCTGGGCGTAGACAATATCAGCTATGTCATTTCGCCGCAGGAGTATATGGACGAGCTGCCGAAAATTATGTGGCATATGGATGATCCGTTGGCGGATCCGGCTGCGGTGCCGCTGTATTTTGTCGCCCGTGAAGCGAGAAAACACGTTACCGTGGTGCTTTCCGGCGAGGGGGCGGACGAGCTGTTTGGCGGCTATAACATTTATCGTGAACCAGAGTCGTTGCGGTGGTTGGAGCGGATGCCGGGAGCGGTGAAGAGCGTGCTGCGCTTCATCGCCAAGTGGCTTCCCGACGGGGTGAAAGGGAAGAGCTTTTTAGAGCGCGGCACGACCCCGCTCGAAAAACGGTATATCGGGAACGCCAAAATATACAGTGAAGCGGAAAAGGCGGCCTTGCTCAAAACGTATGAAAAAGGCCGTGAGTATACAACGGTGACCGCGCCGCTCTATCAAGAAACCGTTCATTATCCGCCGGTCAACCGGATGCAGTACATTGATCTCCATACATGGCTGAGAGGCGATATTTTAGTTAAGGCCGATAAAATGACGATGGCGCATTCGCTTGAGTTGCGGGTGCCGTTTTTGGACAAAGCGGTGTTTGCAGCAGCTGCTACGATCGCTCCGGAGATGAAAACCGCCAACGGCACGACGAAATATATTTTGCGCAAAGCGGCCGAAGGCATCGTGCCGGATCATGTATTAAACCGGAAAAAATTAGGATTTCCTGTGCCGATTCGTCATTGGTTGAGAAACGAAATGTATGATTGGGCGAAACAGCTTATTCACGACAGCGAAACGGACCACTTGTTCCATAAAGACGTGCTGTATCGCTTGCTCGATGAGCATGCGCAGCAGAAAGCGGACCATAGCCGCAAGCTGTGGACGGTGTTGGCGTTTATGATTTGGCATCAAGTGTATGTAGAGCGAGCCTATGATTTTGTTTCATCTGGACAAAAGGAAAAGCCGCTGGCGCCTGCTTTTGAGGCGTAAGGGGGAACAGGACGAGGCGTCCCGGAATTCGGCCGGGGCGCCTGTCTGTTTTGGCCCGAAAACTATAAGGGGCGGTGATTGACTCGCGCAACTGCTTCTCGGAATCGTTTCTCCAATAGAAAAGTCTTGCAACACTGCACACTTTTATTCATTGACCAAAGGAAACCAATGTTTTTCAACGGCCTTCTAAGGATTGATTGAGAAAATCTCGCTTGTCCCTTGCAATTCTTGTTGTTTTGGTATATGCTTGTTCCATCAGGATGATCATCCACTATATATTGATTTGTTTCCTTTTTCAAACAACTATATATCGTTGTGCCAAGCAATGGTGTCCATCAGGACTTAATAGGGAATCCGGTGTGAATCCGGAACTGCCCCCGCAACTGTATGTGCGGACGAAATGGGATGGCCACTGGCGGCAAGAGCTATTTAGCGCCGCTGGGAAGGACCCAAAGTAGGACGATGCACGAGTCAGGAGACCTGCCTTGCTTGGAACGTTTCATGTTCTTCGGGGTGTGAGAAGATGAAACGATAGGGGAAAAGAAAAAGGGAGTTCGTCTGCCTTTTTCCGTCTGTCGTTTCATCCGCTCGCCTGCCCGAGCGGATTTTTTTATGGAGGAGAGGAGAAACGAATGACAGTGTCGACGAAATCAATTGTTGTCGATGATCAAGGAAAAGAGAAATCATTTTCGCGTGAGGAGTTTGCTAGGTTGGTGGAGCAGGCGGCGGCCGACTTTGTCCGTCTGTCGCTCGAGGAATATGAAGAACGTGTATGGCAGCTTCTCAGCCGAAAAGAGATGGTCACCTTCCGGCAGCTGTATCAAACCGCCATTTTGGAAGGGCTGTCGTATATTAGTGAGGAGGAGCCGGAATGGACGTTTGTGTGCGCCCGCCTGTATTTGCAACAACTGTACCGGGAGGCAGCACGGCAGCGCGGGTACGAGGAGCGCAAGCGGTATGGCGATTTCTACTCGCTCCTTGTTGCGCTGACGGAACAAGGAGTATATCATCCGCTGCTGCTTGAACGTTATACGAAAGAAGAAATTGAGTCCATCGGTGCGTTTCTTGATCCGGAGAAGGACAAGTTGTTTACGTACATAGGGTTGCGCACGCTTGCGGATCGGTATTTGGCCCGCGATTATGAGCGGCGGTTGTATGAGTTGCCGCAGGAGCGATTTTTGATTATCGCCATGACGCTTATGGCCAATGAACCACAGCAGCGGCGGCTTGAGTTGGTGAAGGAAGCGTATTGGGCGTTAAGCAACCTATACATGACCGTGGCGACGCCGACGCTTGCCAACGCCGGGAAGTCATACGGCCAGCTGTCGAGCTGCTTTGTCGACACGGTCGATGACAGTTTGCAAGGGATTTACGACAGCAACACCGACATCGCCAATTTATCGAAATCGGGCGGCGGCATTGGGGTCTATTTAGGGAAAATCCGGTCGCGCGGCAGCGACATTAAAGGATTCAAAGGGGTCTCCTCCGGCGTCATCCCGTGGATGAAGCAGCTGAACAACACAGCGGTGAGCGTCGATCAGCTTGGGCAGCGAAAGGGAGCTATTTCCGTCTATTTGGATGTGTGGCATAAAGATATTTTTGCGTTTCTCGATGCGCGGCTCAACAACGGCGACGAACGGCTGCGGACGCATGACTTGTTCACCGGCGTTTGCATCCCTGATTTGTTCATGGAAATGGTCGAACAGCGCGGCGACTGGTATTTGTTTGATCCGCATGAAGTGCGGACGGTGATGGGATTTAGTTTGGAAGACTTTTATGATGAGGAAAAAGGGAAGGGCAGCTTTCGGGAGAAATATTGGCAATGCGTCAACGAACCGAGGCTGTCGAAAGAAAAAGTGCCGGCGATCGAAGTGATGAAAAGCATTATGCGCAGCCAGCTCGAGTCGGGGACGCCGTTTATGTTTTACCGCGATGAAGTGAACCGGCAAAATCCGAATCGCCATCTCGGGATGATTTACTGCAGCAACCTTTGCACAGAAATCGCGCAAAACCAAAGCCCGACGGTGATGAAGCGGCAATATGTGAAAGACAGGATGATTGTGATCGAAAAAATCCCGGGCGATTTTGTCGTCTGCAATTTATCGTCGATCAACTTGGCGCGTGCGGTGACCGATGGGGTGTTGGAGCGGCTCATCCCGATTCAAATGCGGATGCTTGATAATGTCATTGATTTAAATAACATTCCGGTGCTGCAGGCCGGTTTGACGAACGAAAAATACCGCGCTGTCGGGCTTGGCACTTTTGGCTGGCATCATTTGCTGGCGTTAAAAGGCATTCGCTGGGAGTCGGAGGAAGCGGTTCGCTACGCCGATGAACTGTATGAAACGATCGCGTATTTGGCGATTCAAGCGAGTATGGAGCTCGCCAAAGAAAAAGGGAGCTACCCGGCGTTTGCCGGATCGGATTGGCAGACGGGCGCTTATTTCGAACGGCGCGGCTACCAAAGCCACGGCGAGCTCGATTGGGACCGACTCAAGAGCAATGTAGCCCGCTACGGGGTGCGCAACGGCTATATCATGGCCATTGCGCCAAACGCCTCGACGTCGATCATCGCCGGCAGCACGGCGAGCATCGATCCGATTTTCTTAAAAGTGTATGCCGAGGAAAAGAAAGATTATAAAATTCCCGTGACCGTGCCGGATCTAAACGAACAGACGACATGGTATTACAAATCGGCGTACCATATCGACCAACGTTGGAGCATCAAGCAAAACGCCGCGCGCCAGCGCCATGTGGACCAAGCCATCTCATTTAACTTCTACGTCATGAATACGATCAAGGCAAAGGAGCTGCTCGATTTGCATTTGACGGCGTGGAAGTCGGGGTTGAAAACGACGTATTACGTGCGTTCGACATCGGGGACGATCGAAGAGTGCGATTCGTGCGCGAGCTGACCGGGGCCAAAAGAGGCTCACTTCCTTGTGCCGGAGAGGCGTAAGCGGTTGGCCGCGCGCACGATACTTATATAAACTGCAATTTGGTTTTCCATGGCATTGTTGCTCTTCTTGTCACCGTGCCAGCTTGTCAGGTGATCAAGACGGGACATGGAGATCAGAAATTCTTTAGAAAACGAAAGGAAGGAATGGACGATGACGATCGGCTTAGTCAAACGGCCTATTATGGATCCGGAGGCGCCGAACCGTTCGACGGGCATCATCAACGGCCGCTGCTCGAATGTGTTGAATTGGGATGATCTTGCCTATCCGTGGGCGTATGCCAAATATAAGCGAATGCTCGCCAATTTTTGGACGCCGTTTGAAATCAATATGGCGCAAGATGTGAAGCAGTTTCCGCAATTAACGGCCCGCGAGCAGGAGGCCTTTTTGAAAATCATCGGTCTTCTGGCGCTGCTTGACAGCATCCAAACCGATTACGCCGGACGTGTCGCTGATTACATTACGGACCCGAGCATCAACGCGCTCATGATTATGCTCGCCCAGCAGGAAGTCATTCACAACCATTCGTATTCATACGTGCTTTCGAGCCTTGTGCCGAAAGCGAAGCAAGATGAAGTATTCGACTTTTGGCGGAACGAACCGACGCTGCGCAAGCGGAACGATTTTGTGACGAACGGCTACAAGGCGTTTGCGGAAGAGCCGAATGTGGAAAACTTGTTGCGCTCGATCGTTTTTGACGTCATTTTAGAAGGACTGTTTTTCTACTCAGGGTTTGCGTTCTTCTACAACCTCGCGCGCCAGCAAAAAATGGTGGCGACGAGCACGATGATCAATTACATCAACCGTGACGAGCACATTCATGTCGATTTGTTTGCGAAAATTTTCAAAGAAGTGTTGAACGAATATCCGGAATATCGGACGCCGGAGTTGGCGGATTTTGTCCGGGAAACGTTTACGAAAGCGGCTGAGCTGGAGATCGAATGGGCGCGGGAAATCATCGGCCATGAGATCGATGGCATCGACTTGGCTGATTTGGAGGCGTACATTAAGTTTTACGCCAACGTCCGTGCCCACCAGCTTGGGTTTGACCGCCCGTTCGACGGCTATCGGACGAACCCGCTTCGCTGGATTAAAGCGTATGAAGAAGTCGACCTTGGCAAATCCGACTTTTTCGAACAAAAACCACGCCAATATACGAAAGTGCAAGTGGACAACGGATTTGATGAGTTGTAATGAAGGAGAAGCCACGTTTGACAGCGGTCAGCGTGGCTTTTTTGTCAGGCAAGGCGCCTTTGGCTTGATTTGCCGTTTTTTGAACCAATAGGAGCGGACGTTTTGGCAAGACAGATGGCCAAGCCGTCTGCAAACATGAGCGAGAAACTACGTGAAGCTGTCGTTGCGGTTGAACAACAGATGGCCAAGCAGTTTGCAAGCGTGAGGGGACGATAAGGATAGAAGCGGGCGTTCGATGGGGGATGTGCTGTTGGCGCGCAAAGCAGCTCACCTGATTCAAGGGTGAGCTGTTTTCGTTCAGAGGAGAAGAGTCAGGCAATGAAAGAGGAAGAAAAGAGACGATAGCGTGGCCCATCCCACGTCACCTTTTGGCCCCGTCCGGAATAAAACAGAATCAGGAACATTGCCCACTTGATATGAGGGGCGATTCCGGCGATAATGGAAGCGGTGAATGCCGCTGGGCGGCACGGAAGACGTAAAGAAGGTGGCAGAACGATGGAACGTGCAGAACATCTTTATCAAAGACTCGTACAGATTTGTGGTGAACGAAATGTCCTTCGCGATGAGCCGATGAAAAACCATACATTGGTGCGGATCGGCGGCAAGGCCGATTTTCTCGTCTGGCCGGAGACGTATGAGCAAGTCATTGAGGTGTTGCGGCTGAAAGAAGAGTACGGCCTGCCGTTTACGCTTCTTGGCAACGGTTCGAACGTCATTATCCGCGACGGTGGGCTGCGCGGCATCGTCATGCAGCTGAAGCATTTGAACCGCATTTGGCGTGAAGGAAACAACGTGATCGCCCAAAGCGGAGCCGATATTAAAGCGGTGTCGCGGTTCGCGCTCGAACAACACCTCACCGGGTTGGAGTTTGCCTGCGGCATTCCGGGGTCGGTCGGCGGGGCGATTATGATGAACGCCGGAGCGTACGGCGGCGAAGTGAAAGATGTGCTTGACCATGTCAAAGTGGCGACGCTTGCCGGTGAGTTGAAAACGTTGAAAAAGGAAGAGCTGGAGCTTGGCTATCGAACAAGCTTGATCAGTCGGACGCATGATATTGTGCTCGAAGTGGTCTTTGCGCTCCAGCCGGGCGACTATAAGCAAATCAAGGAGAAAATGGATGATTTAACCTTTCAGCGCGAATCGAAACAGCCGCTTGAGTATCCGTCGGTCGGAAGCGTGTTTAAGCGTCCGCCGGGCTATTTTGCTGGCAAGCTCATCCAAGACAGCGGCCTTCAGGGAAAAGGATTCGGCGGCGCCGAAGTGTCGACGAAGCATGCGGGATTCATTATTAACAAAAACAATGCGACCGCTGCCGATTACATTGCGACGATCGAAATGGTGCGCAAAACCGTGAAAGAAAAATTCGGGGTCGATCTGGAGTTGGAAGTCAAAATTATTGGCGAGGAATGAAGGAAGATCCGAATCCGGTTTGCGGGTTCGGATTTTTTCATTTTGACGAGAGGAAAAATGAAACCGACCGCCAATAGGTAAGAAAAGGGGTTATGAACGGGGGAAGAGGATGAAGCTTCGTTTTATTATCAACCCAGCCGCCCAAAACGGCCGGTCCGTGTCCATTTGGAAGCAGCTGCAACCGCAGCTGAATCGGGAAGGAATCGCCTATCAGGCGTATTGGACGAGCCGAAAGGGAGAGGAAAGGGAAAAAGGTCCAAAGGGACAAAAAACTAGCAAAGAAAGGAAAACGGTGCGACCTCGTTCGCTGTTTGGCAATGGCTAGCGGGTTTGGTATAATGGAGGAGAGTTGGGTAAAAACCGTGTGTGAGCAAAACTCCTGCCATCGATTGGCGGGAGTTTGTTTTTGCCGGCGGATGTCCAAAGGAAAGGAGACGGATGGATGATGGGCGAACGAATTGAGGACGTTGTCGATGTTTGTTTGTTGGCGGGAAAGTTGATGCTTGAAAGCGGCGGGGAGACGTATCGGGTGGAAGATACGATGATGCGGATTGCGGCTTCGTTTGGCATGGCGCGCTCCCATAGCTATGTCACGCCGACAGCCATCATTTTTTCGATTGAGGGAACGAACTCGACGCGGTTGATCCGCATTTCTGAGCGCTCGACCGATTTGGCGAAAGTCGCGGTCGTGAACGATATTTCCCGGCGCATCAGCCGCGGTGAACTGACGCTTTCGGAGGCGCGCGAGGAGTTAGCGCGCGTCGCGTATGCGCAACCAAGCTACCCTCTTTGGCAGCAAACCGCCGCGGCTGCGTTGGCCAGCGCTTGTTTTGCTTCGCTGATCGGGGGCATCGCTCATTTTCTCCCGTCGCTCGTTTCCGGAGGAGCTGCCTTTTGGTGCTTTGAAATGGTGCACCGATTGGTGAAAATACGGTTTTTTGCCGAATTTTTCGCCGCCTTTGTCGCCGGTTGGCTTGTCTTATGGTTGGCAAAGGCTGGATTCGGTCGGGATGTCGCAAATATGATGATCGGATCGGTGATGCCGCTTGTGCCAGGATTGGCGATCACGAATGCGGTGCGTGATTTAATGGCCGGTCATCTGATCGCCGGGCTGTCCCGCGGAGCGGAAGCGTTTTTGACTGCGTTTGCGATCGGCACGGGCATTGCTTTTGTTTTGTCTATTCGATGACAGGGGAGCAGGGAACGATGATCATGATGCAGTTGTTGCTTAGTTTTATGGCATCGGCGCTGTTTGGCATCATTTTTAACATCCCTCCGCGCTTGTTGCCGCATAGCGGGTTTGTCGGGATGAGCGGGTGGGCGGCTTATATGTTCGCTTTCCGATCCGGAGCGGATGGGGTGATTGCGACGTTTATGGCTTCGTTTTTTGT
>NZ_JPYA01000087.1 GCF_000750005.1 Geobacillus icigianus
ATCTCAAATCAAAGATATTAGCGATCTGCTCCTCTTTTTCAACCAACTGTTCAACCGATTGTTTGATGGAAGCGATGAGCTCTCTCCCTTTGGCCATCTCCCCTTCGTAGTACGCCAACATTTCTTCAAACCCCTCGGCAATCATTGGGTCCAGCGGTGGAATCGACTCGTGCACCTCAATCCGGCGCAGTATGTATACTTGCTGCGCGTCATAGGTAAAAGATCCCAACAAATGCTGGTAGGCGCTCGGGTTTTGTTCCATGTCTTCGATGTTTCTCATGAGGTCCCGCTTTCGCCTCTCAAAATCTTCCACATACTCTTGCACATAAAGCTGTTTCATGTCGCGCAGCACCGCCTCTTTTTCCTCCATGATCCGCATCCCTTTCTGGTACATGCGCACCGCCAATGACAAGTTCAGGCGGATCTCTTCCGTCCCAACCCGTTGGATCAGAATCATATTCCCGTCCTCATCATACGCTCTCCCTTTCGACCGGGCGAGGGCGTTGATCACTTCATGCAGCGAATGCGCTTGGATGCTCGTGATCGCTGCCTGCCGTACCGAGGACGCCTGTTGGTCGATCGCTTGAAGCCGCGCGATGAGATCCGTCATATAGTGTTGAATGGCTTGGAAGGTCGTCCATAGCTTCGTCCCAACGAACGGATCACTCCAAGCGAAAGGACCCCTGAGCACCAACCAAACACCGTCGTCCCGCAGGTCGTGCAGACGCTGCTCGAGCGCATCGACATCTTGCTCGATCTTGTTCCCTTCTTGCCAAATGGCCTCTTTTTGTTCTAGGGTCAGAAAGCCGGCATCGACGAACGCTTGCAGAATCGCCTCTTTATGTCGCTGCCATATCTTGATATGTTGTAACAACTCCGGAATTTTCTCTTTCATCTCCCCTACCATATCGCCCGCTTTTTCCACGATGTCCGGCGCGTTCCATACATAATCGCCCACCCCATACGATTCCAGCGACTCGAGCCACTCGAGGTCGACCCCGGTCATCGCCTGCACGACCCCGTCGAATCCTTTTTCATTATATACATCCGCGTATTGCGAGAAATAAAGTTGAATCGCCTTGACGTCTTTATCAGGGATCTTCTCGATTAAGCTCTTGAGGCTCGTAAACTGACCATTCGTGTCAAGCATGTCGCGATGGCCGATTTCAATAAACCCTCGCGCCCCGCTCACCGCATAGAGCAGATCCTCCTGAGCGGTCAAATGGTGGATCGAATGTTCATCCACGCGCTTCTTATAATACTCCTCCGCAAACGCCTTCAACTCCGCAGGGGGGAGGGAGTAGATTTGTTCATAGCGTTCGGAATCCAAATTAAATTTTTTAACTAATTCTCCCCAGAAATATGGATCAATCGTTGCTAGTTGATAACTGCTAGGAGGAGCATCGTTGATCACGTATACCCTATCATATAGATCTCTTGTAATTTGTATTGCTATATTTAAATTCCCGCCCAATGAATGACCTAGTCCCATTTTCTTTAACTTAATACGACTATATCCTACTTTTTTCTCAATCGCTTTCGTAACTAGTTTTTCAAAACGGGCCGCTTCCCTATATTGGCTCTTGCCCGCTCCTGCAAAAATCCCAAAAATGTTGTAAGCCCAATCTAAAGGTCTCCAAGTATCTTTTTCCCGCATCTCACTTCCTCGGGTTATAATGTACAATTGGTTAATCCCTTTTTGCTCATCATAAAAATGAATAGCTGTACCATCGAAGCCAGAATCAATGTCTTTTAAATTTTTAAAGTCATCAGAACAATAAATTGTTATCTTGGCTGGCGGTTCTTTTCCAGTTTCTTCAATATAGATTCTTTTGATTTCTTGAATATTAAGGTTCTGATATTCTAAATTCATAATTCGTGCACGCAGAATATTTGTATTTAAAATCTCCTCATTTCCCATTAAAATCCTCCCTTCTCTATGGGGGCGGTGATTTACTCACGCAACCGCTTCTCGCAATCGTTTCTCAAATAGAAAAACC
>NZ_JPYA01000088.1 GCF_000750005.1 Geobacillus icigianus
CTTCCTCCGTCGCCGCATCGACCGACATTTCTTTTTTCGCGAAGCTGATCGGTAAATGCAGCGTTGTTTCCAAGTATTCATAAATCGAGTCTTCACAAATCTCCTCCGTCAACAGCGGCACGTGCTTTTTTAAGAAAAAGTCCTTATCCAATATGATCCGCTCCCCGCCAATTTCCCGGACGCGCACAACTTTCCACACTTCGTCTTTGCTTGAGGCGCGCAGCTGCTGTTTGAGTTCGCCATCCGGCTTGATGACGGCCAGTTCATGGACGATCGTCCGCACCGGCTGCTTCATCGTCTGCGCCAGTTCTTTAAAGCTGACCAATCCGGATACGGGAAAGTCATATTTGCCGACATCGAGCACGATCGAGCCTTTCCCTTTCATCTTTTGGATATAGCCGTGCTCAGACAATAAATTGAGCGCTTTACGAATCGTCTCGCGCGACGTCTCGAAGCGCGCAGCGAGCTCGTGTTCTGACGGCAGCTTGTCGTACGCCTTCCATTCTCCGCGACGGATGCGGGAAACGAGATCGTGATAAATGGCTAAATATTTGTTTTCATGCATAAGAATCACCGCTTGTATTGTATCACGGCCGGCGCAAAAGATAAACAACCGATTCGTATGGGCGCAGCCGCATGCAGCGGAAATCGGTTGGTGCGTCCGAATAGTTCGCGAGCAACAATTCCCCCGTACAGTCATTCGCGCCTGCCTCCTCCGGCAGCACAAACGTCGTTTCAACAGGATAAAAATTGTTGACAACAAGCAGTTTTTCCCGATCGCCATGACGCATATAGGCGAAAAGATGCGGATCATCCGCAAGCAGCAGCTCATAGCGTCCGGTTGTAATGATGTCATACTGTTTGCGCAGCTCAATCAGCCGTTTGTAGTGGTAAAAAATTGAGTCACGATCGGCAAGCGCTTGTTTCACGTTAATGCGCTGGTAGTTGTCGGCGACGCGAATCCACGGCGTGCCGGATGTAAACCCGGCGTGCGGGCTGTCGTCCCATTGCATCGGCGTGCGGGAATTGTCGCGCGATTTTCGCTGCAAAATGTCAATCACTTCTTGCTCGCTTTTGCCTTGCGCTCGCAAAATTCGGTACATGTTAAGCGACTCCACGTCGCGGTAGTCGCGAATATCGGTGAATTTTGGATCGGTCATGCCGATTTCTTCGCCTTGGTAAATGTATGGCGTTCCTTGCATGAGATGAATCGTCGTCGCCAGCATTTTCGCTGACTCTTTCCAATACGTCCCGTCATCGCCATAGCGCGACACGATGCGCGGTTGGTCATGGTTGCACCAAAAGAGCGCATTCCACCCCCCGCCTTCATACATCCGGACTTGCCATTCGGACAAAATGCGTTTTAACGCGAGAAAATCGAACGGAGCGACCGCCCACTTTTCCCCGTTCGGGTAGTCGACTTTCAAGTGATGGAAATTAAACGTCATATTGAGCTCATGGTTTTCCGGGTTCGTGTAACGAATGCAATGGTCGATCGTCGTCGACGACATTTCCCCGACGGTCATGATGTCGTATTTGGAAAACACCTCGCGATTCATTTCCTGCAAAAACTCATGAATGCGCGGCCCGTCCGTATAAAAGCGGCGCCCGTCCCCCGGCGGAATCGAGCCGTCATCGTCTAGAAAACGCTGGTCTTTGGACAGCAAGTTGATGACATCCAACCGAAAGCCATCGACCCCTTTTTTCAGCCAAAAATGCATCATATCATAAAGGCGGCGGCGCAGCTCTTCGTTTTCCCAGTTCAAATCGGCTTGCGTCACATCGAACAAATGCAAGTAATATTGGCCGGTTTGTTCGTCGTATTCCCACGCCGAGCCGCCAAATTTCGACTGCCAGTTGGTTGGCGGTCCGCCGTCCGGTTTCGGGTCGCGCCAAATGTAAAACGAACGGTATGGGTTCGTTTTCGAAGCGCGCGCCTGCTGAAACCATTCATGGTCGGTCGACGTATGGTTGACGACCATGTCCATCACCAGCTTCATGCCGCGCGCGTGCACTTCGCGGAGCAGACGATCAAAATCGTCCATCGTTCCGTATTCGGGATGAATGCGGAAATAATCGCTAATGTCATAACCGTTGTCGCGCTGCGGCGACGCGTAGATCGGCGTCAGCCAAATGACATCGACGCCCAGTTCTTTCAAGTAATCGAGCTTCTCGATCACGCCTAGCAAATCGCCGATGCCGTCTCCATTCGTATCGCGGAAGCTCTTCGGATAAATTTGATAAACGACCGCCTTTTTCCACCACGGTGTTGTTGACACGTCTCTTCACCTCGTTCGTTGACTTCAACAATGAATGAAAAGCATACCATTGGCGAGCGGCCAATGATATGCCAGCGAATGCATCCTTTGCCTCGATGAAGGCGAGCGGTTAGCGTGCGATTTTGCGCACTTTGCCGAAAACAAACGTCAGCACAAACGGCACCGCAATCGCGATCGCCATGCCGATAAAGAACGGCGTCCACTTTTGCGGCACGATCGACAAGAAGCCCGGCAGGCCGCCAACGCCGATCGATGGAGCGATGACTTGATTGAGCGTGATGAACATGCCGGCGATCGCCGCTCCGGTCATCGCGGCAATAAACGGAAAGCGGAAACGCAAGTTGACCCCGAACATCGCCGGCTCCGTGATGCCAAGATAGGCCGAGACCGCTGACGTGAACGACAAGCCGCGCAGCTTTTCGTCTTTGGCGACGAACATCATCGCCAACGCCGCCGAGCCTTGGGCGATGTTTGACATGACCAAAATCGGCCAAAGGAACGTGCCGCCTGTATTGGCGATCAGCTGCAAGTCAACCGGCAAGAACGTATGGTGCATCCCGGTGACGACGAGCGGCGCATACAGCGCTCCATACAACAATCCTCCAAGCGCCGGAACCGTGTCAAAAATCGTGACAAACAAGTGGGTAATGGCGTTGCCGATCGCAAACGTGATGGGCCCGATGGCGACGAACACCAAAAAGCCGGTAATGAGCAACGCAAGCGGCGCGACAAGCAACAGCTGAAACGCATCCGGAATGCGCTTGCGCAAAAACAGCTCCAGCTTTGCCAGCACGTAGGAAGCGACCAACACTGGCAGCACTTGCCCTTGGTAGCCGACCTTTTGCACTTCAAAGCCGAACAAGTTCCAAACCGGAATCTCTCCTTTTTCTTTCGCCGCTCCCCAGCCCCAAGCATTGAGCAAATCGGGGTGGACGAGCATCAAACCAAGGACAATCCCCAAGAGCGGGTTGCCGCCGAATTTCGTCACCGCTGACCAGCCGATCAAGCCAGGCAGAAAGACGAACGCCGTATTGGCGATCAAATTGATCATGTTCGCCAAATCGGCCCACTCTTTGTGCACCTCGACAAACGATTTCCCTTCGTAAAAAATGCCTGGGCCTGTCAACACGTTGTTAATCCCCATCAACAAACCGGCGGTGACGATCGCTGGCAAAATCGGGATGAAAATGTCCGCGAGCGTCTTAATGGCTCGCTGCAGCGGATTGAGCTTCGCTTCCGCCGCGTCTTTGATTTCCTGCTTCGTTGCCCGGCCGATGCCAGTCAGTTCAACCAAATCGTCATACACTTTATCGACAAGCCCTTGGCCGATGACGACTTGAAACTGGCCGTTGGCCGAAAACGCCCCTTTGACGACATCGATGCGCTCGAGCGCTTCTTTATCGACGTTTCCTTCCTCTTTGAGCGCAAACCGAAGCCTTGTTACACAATGCGTAGCGGCGACGATGTTGTCCTTGCCGCCGACGGCTTCGACAATTTGCGCGGCTGCTTGTTGGTATGCCCCCATGATGAATGCCTCCTTTTTCTTTCTCGTCTTCCGATTGCGCGAAAACATGAGCGGCAAAGCGGCCGCCAGACGCCCATCGATGGTTGTCGACAACTTGATGTTCCGGCGTTTCTCTAGAAGGCTGGTGAAAAATCGCTGTCACCACCAATCAGCGGCATTTTCATTTAGAAAAGTTTCATAGACAGTGTGATCTACCCTCCACCCGGGGATGAAAATCCGTGTCAGTTCGGCATTTTCATTCCGAAAAGAAAGCGGATTCTACGATTGAGAAATGGGTGGAACGCAGCGGTATTTTGCACGAAATCACCGGCCTCCTAGCGGAAAACAAGCGAGTTTACCGCTTCCCTGCCTTCTAAATCGCTTTCAGCAATCGGTTTCAAAAAACTTGTATATACATCCTGAACATAGTTTATCTTGTATATACAAGTTTGTCAACACGTTTCGATATGAATGTTTCTTTTTCGACAACCGATGGGAGTTCTTTTCCCATTTCCACTTCTTTTGTTATCTTTTGTCAAACAGCAGGAAAATCTACAGCCAAACGGGAAAAAACATAGTGAATCACTACCGAAGCGAGAAAGGATGAAGACAACGCCATGAAAACGTATACCTTGCGCGAAGCAGCCAAAAAAATTGGAGTCACCGCCCGCGATTTAAAACAGTGGGAAAAACAGTTCGCCGGATCAATCACCGTCCCGCGCGCCCCGGGAGGAGCGCGTCTGTATAATGACGAACTGATCGAACGGTTTCGCCATATTCGCGCGTGGCTGGAAGACGGCCGCCGACCGGCCGAAGTAGCGGACATGATTAACCAGCTGGACGCCCAACAAGCCGAACCGGCTGGCGAACGAACCGCTCCGACGGACACAACGGTGATGGAAGGGGAAATCATTGATCCCCCGCGCCTGTTGCATCAAGGGATGCCATACATAGCTGAACAGCTGGCGGCCCGGCTCAAAGACGATCTTGTCCGCGCTTTGAAACAGGAAACGAATCGCACCATTGAACGAGCGATGGGCGAGGTAAAAAATCGGCTGGACTCACTCGCCGATCAAACGGCCGCGGCCGCCGAAACCGTGCGCTGCTCGCTCCGTGATTATGAAGACGCGTGGCAGCAAAAAACCGAACAGCTCCATGAACATTTGGAAACTGTTGTCGCGATCTGCCGTGAAGAGAAAGCGAGACAAGAGGAGGAGCGCAAACGGTTGGAGCAGCGCATTTTGGAGCGGGAGAAAGCGTTCCGCGAACTCGTTTTGTCCTTCCGTCAAACAGCGGCCAGCAGTGCCGCCACCCGTGCCAACAAATGGTGGAAATTTTGGTGAAAGAACGGTTTCGCTCCGGTGGCGCACAAAAGTTTCCGCCAACAAAAACGGCAAACGGAGCGGCGGGCCATAAAGGATGGCCAAAGCAGCACGATGCACAAGAAACGTTCATTGACGATGGGAGAGATGAAAAAGAGGGGCTGACCGAAAAGGTTGTCTGCCTTCAAGAGCGGCACAACCGATCATGCGGCAAAAGCAGTCAGCATGTATATAAAGCAACGAAAGAGGGGACCCGATCCTTTTGGGACCCCTCTTTATAAGTTGCAATAAACAATTTCCGATTGTTCATTTCGGTTCATCTAAATACAAGCTGATATGATAGTGGCTAGTGATGAGCTGGATGTAAAACAAAATTTATAGCATTCCCCCATCATCGCCGCCGGCTCTCCGCCACATGCCGTTTGATGGCTTCAATCAACCCTTCTTCTTCCTGTTTGGTGACGTCGAGGCGGACGCCGTAATAGTGAATGCGGGCAAACGGCTTTTCCCAAACGAGCTGACCGCGGACGCGCAACGCAGCCCCGCCCAAAACAAGCGACACGTCCACCCAAGAGCCTCCGCCGGAAAACGGAAGGGGGCGATCTGCTTCCACCTTCAAGCCGTGCGGACTGATGTCATGCACCAAGACTTCATATCGGCCATCAGCCGCCGTCAATTCTGCCGGCAGCGGCTGGCCAAACTGGTAGCGGAACGGTTCTTGCCGTCTAAACCTCATTTTTATCCCCCTTCGCTGATCCGTGCCGGCGGTTCTTTCCACACATCGACGACCGCCCCGGCTTCATCGATGTCAATGACAAATGAGCCGGTGCCATAGCGGTCGGACAAGCGAAGCGAAGCGGCCTCCACCATCTCGACGACCCCTTTTTCCGTCCGCAACCCGATTCGCTCCTCGTCGCGAGCGACAACGGCGCCAACGACACGATGCGGATTGGATTTCACTTCACGAATCACGCTGATCCCGCGCTTGGCGCGCGATGACGGCTCAAACTCAGCAAGCGCCATCTTTTTGACCGCCCCGCGCTGCGTGACGACAACAAGGCATCCGCTTCCATCAGGAGGAAACGGGCAGGCGGCGACGACAACATCCCCGTCTTTCAACTGAATGCCTTTCACTCCCGCAGCCCGCACACCGACTAGGCTGATCTCCTCTTCCGGAAACAAAAGCGCATACCCCCCGTGCGTCGCCAGCCAAAGACGGCCGCGCCCATCCGTCCGATAGACGGCGACGACCTCGTCCTCCTCTCTTACGTTGACCGCGACAAGCGGGCGATGGTAGCGCTGCACTTGATATTGAGCAAGCTCAGTCCGTTTCACCAATCCTTGCTTGGTCACGAACACGAGCTGGTCAGCCGTTTCAAATGAAGATACCGGCACCGCCGCCACCAGCTCGTCATCGCGCTCAAGCGGAATGAGATGAGAAATATGCTGGCCGACGTCTTTCCAACGAATGTCCGGAAGCGTGTGCACCGGGCAATATAAGTAGTAACCGCGGCGGGTGAAAAGCAAGAGCACATCGGTCGTATTCATCTCCAGTTGGCCAAGCAGCCGATCCGTTTCCTTCATGCCGATATCCTGGCCGTTGGAGGCGCTGTAGGAACGATAACTCGTCCGCTTCACATATCCTTCTTTCGTCACTGTGACGATCACGTCTTCGGCCGGAATGAGCGCTTCGACGTTCACCTTCAGCTCCTCGATTTCCTCTTCAATGACCGTTCGCCGCTCATCGGCGTATCGCTTTTTCATCGCCTTCAGCTCTTTTTTGATGACGCTAAGCAGCTTCTTTTCATCGGCGAGAATCGCCGTAAGTTCCGCAATCGCTCGCTCCAGTTCTTCCGCTTCTTGACGCAGCGCCGTAATGTCGGTGTTCGTCAACCGGTACAGCTGGAGCGTCACGATCGCTTCGGCTTGCGCTTCAGTGAATCCGTAATGAGCCATCAGCTGGTCTTTGGCATCGCGCTTGTCGCTTGCAGCGCGAATCGTCGCGATCACCTCATCCAAAATGGAAAGCGCCCGAATCAAACCGTCAACGATGTGCTTGCGCTCGTTCGCCTTTTTCAGCTCAAAATGGGAGCGGTTTGTGACGACCTCTTTCCGGTGCGCGATGTAGGCATCCAATAGTTCGGGCAAGCTCATCAGCTTCGGCCGCCGCTCGTGGATCGCCACCATGTTAAAATTGTATGGCACCTGCAAGTCGGTGTTTTTGTACAAATAGTTGAGAATCGCTTCCGCATCGGCGTCTTTTTTCAATTCGATGACGATCGACAGCCCGTTCCGATCCGTCTCATCGCGGACATCGGCGATGCCGTCCAGCTTTTTGTCGAGGCGGAGCTCGTCGATTTTTTTCACCAAATAGGCTTTGTTGACCTCATACGGGAGCTCGGTGATGACGATCTGTTGTTTTCCCCCTCTCGCCTGTTCGATGGCCGCTTTCGCGCGGATGATGATTTTTCCGCGCCCGGTCTCATATGCTTTGCGAATCCCGTCTTTCCCTTGGATGATGCCGCCGGTCGGAAAATCGGGGCCGGGAAGCACGGTCATCAGCTCATCCACCGTGCAATCGGGACGGTCGATCCGCATTAGAACAGCGTCAATCACCTCGCCAAGCGCATGCGGCGGAATGTCGGTCGCGTAGCCCGCCGAAATTCCGGTCGAGCCGTTGACGAGCAAATTGGGAAACATCGCCGGCAGGACGGTCGGCTCCTTTACGGTATCATCAAAGTTCGGAACGAACGGCACCGTCTCCTTGTCGATATCGCAAAGCAGCTCGGCGGCCATCGCCGACAGGCGCGCTTCCGTGTAGCGCATCGCCGCCGGCGGGTCGCCGTCGATGCTGCCGTTGTTGCCGTGCATTTCAATAAGCACGTTGCGCAGCTTCCACTCTTGGCTCATCCGCACCATCGCTTCATACACCGATGAATCGCCGTGCGGATGAAAGTTGCCGATCACGTTTCCGACCGTTTTCGCCGCCTTGCGAAACGGCTTGTCCGCCGTGTTGCCATCGATGTACATCGCATACAAAATGCGGCGCTGCACCGGCTTCAGCCCATCGCGCACATCGGGCAGCGCCCGGTCTTGGATAATGTATTTGCTGTAGCGTCCGAAACGGTCGCCCAACACATCTTCTAAAGGCAATTCCAACAATCGCTCTGCCATCATCATTCTCCTTTCCGAACGAACCTCAGCGTCAAAAAGGCGGCTTTACGCCGCCATCAGCCGATCCAGCCCGGCTCTTCCTCAAGCCCGAAGGCGACGTGCGTTTCGATCCATTTGCGGCGCGGCTCCACTTTGTCGCCCATGAGCGTCGTCACCCGCCGTTCGGCGCGGGCGGCGTCTTCAATGCGGACGCGGATCAACGTGCGCGTCTCGGGATTCATCGTCGTTTCCCACAATTGATCGGCGTTCATTTCGCCAAGCCCTTTGTAGCGCTGAATCGTGTAGCCGCGGCCCATTTTTTTCGTGATCTCGCGCAGCTGCTCATCGGTCCAAGCGTACTCGACCGTTTCTTTTTTGCCGCTTTTCTTGCTGATTTTGTAAAGCGGCGGCAAGGCGATGTACACTTTCCCCGCTTCAATGAGCGGACGCATGTAGCGGTAAAAAAACGTGAGCAGCAGCACTTGGATATGAGCGCCGTCCGTGTCGGCATCGGTCATAATGATCACTTTGTCGTAGTTGACGTCTTCCAGCGAAAAATCGGCCCCAACGCCGCCGCCAATGGCGTGGATGATCGTATTGATTTCCTCGTTTTTCAAAATGTCGCCCAATTTCGCTTTTTCTGTGTTGATGACTTTCCCGCGCAGCGGAAGCACCGCCTGAAAGCGGCGGTCGCGCCCTTGCTTCGCCGAGCCGCCCGCCGAATCCCCTTCGACTAAGTACAGCTCATTTTTCTGCGGATTGCGCCCTTGCGCCGGTGTCAACTTGCCGCTTAACACCGCCTCTTTCCCTTTCCGCTTTTTGCCGCTTCTCGCTTCCTCGCGCGCTTTGCGGGCCGCCTCGCGCGCCTGATACGCCCGGATCGCTTTTTTCACGAGCATCGCGCTGATGTCCGGGTTTTCTTGCAGGAAGTATGTCAGCTGCTCGGAGACGACCGCATCGACGGCGGAACGCGCTTCGCTCGTCCCGAGCTTGCCTTTCGTTTGCCCCTCAAACTGCAGCATTCGCTCGGGAATGCGCACGGAAACAATCGCCGACAATCCTTCACGAATATCGGTTCCTTCCAAATTTTTGTCTTTTTCCTTAAGCAAACCGACGCGGCGGGCGTATTCGTTAAAGACGCGGGTCATCGCTGTTTTCGCCCCCGCCTCGTGTGTGCCGCCGTCTTTCGTGCGCACGTTGTTGACAAACGACAGCACTTGTTCCGAATAGCCATCATGAAACTGAAACGCAAACTCCACCTCGATGCCGTTTTGTTCGCCGGCAAAATAAACGACCGGGTGCAACACATCTTTCTCCTCATTCAAATAGGCGACAAACGCTTCAATCCCGTTTTCGTAATGAAACACTTCGCGCATGCCGGTTCGTTCGTCAACGAGCTCGATTTTCAGCCCTTTTAACAAAAACGCCGATTCGCGCAGCCGTTCGCTCAACGTTTCGTAATCAAACACCGTCGTGCTGAAAATCGTTGGGTCCGGCTTGAATTGAATGATCGTCCCGGTTTTGTTTGTTGTCCCGATTTTTTCAAGCGTCGTCACCGGCTTGCCGCCGTTTTCAAACCGCTGCTGGTAGATGAAACCATCGCGGTGGATCGTAACGACCAGCCATTCGGACAAGGCGTTGACGACCGACGCCCCGACTCCGTGCAAGCCGCCGCTCGTCTTATACCCCCCTTGGCCAAACTTGCCGCCGGCGTGAAGCACCGTCAAAATCACTTCCGGCGTCGGCTTGCCAAGCTTATGCATTCCGACGGGCATGCCGCGCCCTTCGTCCAAAACCGTGATGCTGTTGTCTTTATGTATTTGCACGAAAATGTAGTTTCCGTATCCGGCCAGCGCTTCATCAACCGAATTGTCAACAATTTCATACACTAGATGATGCAAGCCGCGGCTGTCGGTGCTGCCGATGTACATCCCCGGCCGCTTCCTGACCGCCTCAAGTCCTTCCAACACTTGAATGGCCTCTTCGTTATATTCATACACCGATTGTTTTGCCACAACGCCACCCCTTCCTACCCAAAACAAGAACATCTGTTTCTATTTTATTGTACCATAAAATGCCCGGCTGTCCATCGTCTTTTGACGCGGTCCGACAAAATCAGACAAACGCACGAAAAAAACGAAAGGACCATCTTGAACAAGATGGCCGTTTCATCGATCAAGCACGTCTGGTGAGCGCGTGTTCCACTTTAATGCAGCGGTCCATAATGACCGTGTAGCCTTTTTCTTTCAAAAACCGATACGCCTCTTCGTTGACGACGCCAAGCTGCGCCCAAAACACGTCCGCGTCGATTTGCACAAACTCGCGAGCCAGCTCGGGCAAATGCTCAGAGCGGCGGAACACATCGACAATGTCGACATGGCCGTCAATATCGGTCAATCGATCAACCGCCGGAATGCCTTCCCACTCGTCGATCATCGGGTTGACCGGAATGATTTCGTAGCCAGCGTCTTTCATCGCTTTCGCCACCATATACGACTCACGCTCCGGATTGTTGGACAAACCGACCACAGCGATCCGTTTCGCCTTGCGCAAAATCGCGCCGATTTCCTCCCGGCTCGGGTTGACAATGGACATCCGGGTTCTCTCCTTCCTTGATTCTCCTTCTTGTTGTACTAGTTTCGCGATGGGCAACGAAAAATCCTTCTAAAATGAAGCGAAAAATCGCCGTTGGGCGCTCCCTCCCAGTGGCATGCAGAGCCATGAACACTGTCAGTGCCGCCGCCCAAACATCGACAGAAAAGCCGGCTCCACGATGTCTTCCGCTTTCGTTTTCCAAAGCCGCTTGACATTCCACACGCCTAAAAGCGGAGAATTGTTGGTGCGTTCGCGCCCTCATCCATTTCCGGTTCGGGCAACGCCCCCGTCCCATCGGGTTCGATCGTTGCGCTCGCTTTCATCCTACATCGAAAGAAGCGGGGGTTCCCGCTCTCTTATGAACGTCCTTTTCACGTGTAGGAGTGTCGGCCTTTTCGGCGCAAAAGGAAGAACGCAGCCGGCAACAAACGCTAAAATCTCCCCGACCGAAAAATGGAATAAAGCAGCCAACCGAATAGAAAAGCGGCCGCCCCCAATCCGATTTCAACAGCAGGAATGTTCCATAGCAGCGTCGACGGCCGCCCGAGCGAGGAGGCGATCATCAGCCCGGCAAGGACGATGCTCAGCGAAAGAAGAACGATGCTGAACGACAGCCGGTTCGCCATCTGATCGAGCTTTCGCAGCAGCGTTTCCAAATCAGGCGCCGTGATCTCCAGCCGCAGCTTGCCGTGCCGCATCATTTTCGTCCATCCCTTTACGCTGTCCGGCAAGCGAAGCAGCCATTCACCGTAGTCGAAAATCCGTTTCCATGCCGTTTCCACCACGCGATCAAGTCGAAGCCGCTCTTTCAGCAACTTTCTCCCAAACGGTTCGGCCACATCGATGATGCGAAACTGCGGATCGAGCATCTCCACGACCCCTTCGACCGTCAACAGCGCTTTCCCTAACAGCGTCAAGTCGCTTGGAATGCGAATGCCGTGGCGAAACGCCACGGAAAGCAAATCCTCAACGGCTTCCCCGAGACTGATGTCACTAAGCGGCACGCGATAATACTTTTCCCGCAGCTCATCGATATCATCGCGCAATGTTCCTTCATCCACCTCATCCGGAACAAGCCCCAGCCCATAAATCGCGTTCAACACCCCATCTGTGTTTTGCCGCATCAAGGCGATGACAAGCGTCGAAAGGTGATGCTTGACATTGGGGCGGAGGCGCCCCATTAAGCCGAAATCAATAAAAGCTAGCACGCCGCCGGGAAGCACAAACACATTCCCAGGATGGGGATCGCCATGAAAAAACCCATGTTCGAACATTTGCTTCAGCATGGAAGCAGCCAAGCGCTCGGCCAGCGTTTGTAACGAATAGCCGCTCTCTTTCAGCCGCTCGATTTCCCCGAGCTTCACGCCGTCGATGTATTCCATCGTCAATACCCTTTTCGTTGTATATTCCCAAAAAACGCCCGGGACATACAGCGACGGATCATCGGCAAATAGATGGGCAAACGTTTCGGCATGGCGCGCCTCGACTGTATAATCGAGCTCCAACCGCAGCGATTTCGTTAACTCATCGACGATCTCAGACAGCCGGTAAGATGCCGCCCACTCGAGCCGCCGTTCCGCCAACAAGGCCAAATCTTGTAAAATGTCCAAGTCCGTCTCCATCTGCGCGGCAATCCGTGGGCGCTGCACTTTCACCACAACGGCCTGTCCGGAAGGGAGAACGGCCTGATGCACTTGCCCGAGCGAAGCGGCAGCGAGCGGGATTTCCGCAAATGACCGAAAAAGCTTCTCCAGCGAATCGCCTAACTCGGTTTCCACAATTCGGCGCACCTCCGAAAACGGAAACGGCGGAACTTGGTCTTGCAGCTTTTCGAGCTCGCTGATGATCGGAGCGGGAATCAAATCCGGCCGTGTGCTGGCAATTTGCCCGAGTTTCACGAACGTCGGTCCGAGCTCCTCAAGCACAAGACGGAGCCGCTCCGCGACCGTTTTTCCTTGCTCCGCTCTCCATCGCGGCGGCAGCGAAAGAAACGAAGAAAAGCCGAGTTCATCGACGATCATCCCGAATCCGTGCCGAAGCAAGGCGACAGCGATCTCGTGATACCTTCCGATATGGCGCATTCGTTTTCCGATCATCCGGACATCTCTCCCAAGGCGGCAAAAAACGAGCGGGCAGGCCGCATCGGTTTACTGCCCGCTTTGTTCCTTTTCTTCGAGGCGGCGGATCCGCTCCTCCAGCTGCCGCACGTCTTCTTTTGTCGCCAAGTCCAGTTTATCGATGACCTGCTTGATTTGCTCGCGCACAAGCCGCTGCACTTCCGTTTTCCGCGCCTCCGTCTGCTGTTTCCATTGATCGATCACTTCCTTCGATTCGTCAAGCGACAACTCCCCTTTTTTGACCAGCTCATCAATGATTTTTTCCGCTTGTTCTTTGCTAGCGATCGCAAGCCCAAGCCCGAACGCCAAACCTTTTTTCAAAATGCTCATTCCGTTTTCCTCCTTTCCTCTTTCTTTTATAGTACCATTATTTGGCGGGTCATGTCGAGCAAGCGGCTAAAGCGGGGAGGTTTTCACTATTTCTCCCGCCAACAGACGGTCAAATCGCTTACAGAAAACAGCCGCGGAGAGGCATTCCTCTCCCCCGAGCCATGAACCCCTCGCTGCCGCGCATGGCTCACCGCAACCGTTCCATGAGCAAGCCTGGCTCTCCTGGCATGAACATGACGGTGCAAGGCGGCGCATTTTCGCAGAAAGATTCATGGGCAACGCTTTCCCGTCCAACTAGGCATGAAAATCTCTACCCACGGACGCGGGATTTTCACGAAAAAGTTCCATGGGCAACGTTTTGCCCTCCACCCGGGGATGAAAATCCGCGTCAGTCCTGCATTTTCACAGAAAAGATCCATGGGCAGCGCGATCTGCCCTCCACCAAGGGATGAAAATCCGCGCCAGTTCGGCATTTTCACGAAAAAAGAGGCTGTCCCAAAAGGTCGGTAAAACGACCTTTTGAGGACAGCCTCCTGCTTTTGTTTTTACATTATTTGTCTATTTTTTACTTTCTCAAAGGATCTGCTTCTTCTTATCCCCGTATGTTCTCCC
>NZ_JPYA01000089.1 GCF_000750005.1 Geobacillus icigianus
CGGCACGGGAGATGAAAATGTTCCTGTTGAAATCAATGCATTGCCGTTCGTGGAGTTAAGAATTAAACACAAATTACAAATTGCTTTAGAAGTTGCTCCTGGAGTAGGACACGATAAAAACGGTGCTTGTTATTCAGACCATAAAGGTATTATTCAATTTTTCCATCAAAACGAAAAATAGAAACAATTTTCCTTCGACTAACGAGTGCCATGCTTAAAACTCATAAAGAGTATCTATATAAAAAAACAATTAGAGGAGGGGAGATATATATGCCATTAGCTATTCGTCAAGCTTTAAGAGAAGATATTCCACATTTGTGTCATCTGATAAAGGAATTAAGTGGTCACGAAATCTCTCAAGAGGAAATGAATAACAGATTAGAGTTTATAGAGGATAGTCCTTTTGATTCCCTGTATGTTTGCGAAGAAAATGGCACTATTTTAGGGTTACTTGGGTTTCGTATTCGTGAGAATTTAGAAGAAGTAAGCAAATATGGTGAAATCTCTGTCATTGTTGTTGATTCGGGCGCACGTCGTAAAGGTGTTGGACGGTTCTTGATGAACTATGCCGAAAAATTAGCTTTTGAAAAAGGGTGTATTGGAACTTGGTTGGTCAGTGGCTTTGGTAGAGAGGAACAAGCTCATCAATTTTATAAAGAATTAGGTTATGAAATAACGGGATACCGTTTCGTGAAACGCTTTTAAAAATATCGATTTGGTGAACACCATGTAGTAGGGTTTTTGTTGTTATGCTAACGAATGCGATAGAGGAATAAGACATACAAAAAAGGCCGGTATAAATCGGTCTTTTCTATCGACATACGTTAGTTGAACGAGATAGCTAAGTTCCAATAAGCTACATAAAAATCACTGACTTTTAAATAATTTCATTTCACTGTTTCTAAAGGTCAATCCCATTTTTTGTATAATGGTATCCCATCATCAGACGCATGTAACCAAATTCGTTTTATCCCGATTTTTTTGCATTCCTCAATGCAATTTTCTAATAATTTCGGTTCATCACTACAACGTGTACTTGACAGACGGTATACCTATCTGAACAAGCGCGGGAAAAAAATGGTTGGTTTCCTGTTCTTTAGTGGATGCATAAGTAAGATGTGTGATGGAAAAATCAAGTGCAACTTTTGGTGAAGAGCTTTATGAAGAAACTGAAACCCTTTAATGGGTTAACTGTATGTAAAAATTGAAATGTTTGTTATAATATCCAAATAGGAGGTGTTGAAATTGAAGAATAAAAATATAGGTTTTGTTTTTGTGTCACTCGGTTTCGTTTTCTTGATGCTATCATTAACTCTTACCTTGCCTACCCCTATATGGATTGTATTGCTTGGTATAAGTATGATTTCAAACATTACAGGAACTGCGATTTTAATGCGTTTTATAAAAAGGGGAGATTTATATGAATAAGATAACTGGAAATGCAGTGATTGTTCGAACGCTTTTTAATAATCGTTATACCGT
>NZ_JPYA01000090.1 GCF_000750005.1 Geobacillus icigianus
GTGTTCCAGCGATAGGGGATGGCAGGATGAGAAAGTTGATAAGGGTTAACTTTAAGAATTATCTTTTGTTTTTTTGTTTAGAAATAATTGAAAAACGAAAGATAATTAGGTATAATCTAGAATATAAAAACCAAAGATAATTCGGTTATTTTTGGAAAGGAGAATTTGTGATGAAAATGAACCAAAAAGTTGAACAAATTTTGTCGGAGGTAAAAGCGTCGTTGAGTTTTGAGGGTCTGCAAATAACTGAAGAAGAAGAAAAACTAATCAAAGCTGCATTGATGGGAGATATTAGCCGATCGGCCTTTCTAAAAAAGGCAAGAGAGTTGGCTGAAAACCAATGATGCAGTCGAAGCGATCGAAATACTGGTATCCAGGGACCGAAGTATTGATCAATAATTTCAATATTCGTGACCCCAAAAAACTCGAAACATTAGAGCGTATTATTACAGGTGAACGATTAGCAAAGCTATATCTAAAACCTATTTATGGGAATTTTGATTTAAAACACTTACAAGCAATACACAAATTTCTTTTTAGCGACCTTTATCCTTTTGCCGGAAAGATTAGGGACGAAAACATTACGAAAGGCGGTTTTTCTTTTGCTAATGCCCAGTTTATTGAGGAATCGGCCAAACAATTGTTTAAGGAGTTAGCCAATGAAAAGTATTTGAAGGGTTACGACTTCGAGAAATTTTCCGAACGTGCAGCATACTATTTGGCCGAGATTAACGTATTGCATCCTTTTCGAGAAGGAAATGGACGAACACAACGTGAGTTCATTCGTTCCTTAGCTCTTAAAAATGGATATTCTCTTGAATGGAACAGAATTGATGGTGAAGAACTATTAAGTGCTTCAATACGATCCATTACTGACATTCAGCTTTTAGTTAATGTATTAAAGAAAGCCATTGTAAACAGAGAGCCTGACAGACAGTTAATGAGGTTGTTTGAAAATGCAAGAGGAATAGAAAGATAGGAGAACACTCAGTGAAAATGAAACGCGAATGAAAAAATACACAGACGAACAAATGGCATTCAGCGACTTGAAAAGCGCGCTGGAAACTGCATTGAAGCATGAATGAAATGAGGCTGAAGAAAAATCAGTCAGATGGCTTGCTGGAACTGGATCGGGTACCGTCGGCCGATTCGTGGACATGTTCAAGGACATCGTAGCGAGGGAAAGAAAATAAGTAGATGTAGACCAAATATTTTGATTTGAAAGGGAGAAGGGGAATTGGAAAAATACATTCATTGGTTACAGCAACAAGGAAAAAGTGAACATACCATCCGCCGATACAAAACCGTACTAAAAGAATTTCAGCAATGGTACGAAGAAATGACGGGTGAAGTTCCCTTCGATCCCCAAAACGTATCTGCTGTCGATCTTCAAGACTGGAAGAACTATCTAATAAACATTGCGTGTATTGAAAACCCAAAAACAGGAAAGAAAAAGCTCGCGATTTCTACTGTTAACAACAAAATTGAGAGCTTAAAGGCTTATTTCCGGTATCTTTATGATACCGGTGCTATTAAAGATAATCCGGCTTCTTCTCTTTCCGTGCAAAAACAACAAATGCCACTATCGCCGCGTTGGCTTGAACGTGTTGAAAAAAATAAACTTTTGCATTACATCGACGATAAGGAAAAGCAAAAGAAAAATATGTGGCGCTATGCAAGAAACCGAGCGATTATCTACTGTATGCTCCACGCGGGAATGCGGGTAAGTGAGGTTGTAGAGTTGGAATTAGAAGATATTGATTTCGAAAATGGTTATATCAATATACGTGATGGTAAAGGTGGAAAGGCTAGACGTATTCCCATGAACAGTGATCTAAAACATGCCTTAAGTCTATGGATAAGTGAAAGGAACACTAAAGTCCCGAATACAAATAAAGTCTTTGTCTCTCAGAAAGGTGGCCATCTAACCATATCTGGCATAAATAACTTATTTACTAAGATTCGACATGACTTGAGAATGGAAGGACTTACACCGCATGTGCTACGACATACTTTTTGCCATGATTTGATTGACAAAGGTTTTCCTATTACTTATGTTGCCGATCTTGCAGGTCACAGTGATTTAGATACTACTAGGAGGTACGTGGCCACAAGCGATAAGGAAATGAAAATCGCTGTTGAATCTTTATCTTCAGGACGCTATCGTGTATAAAAAAAGGAACATTTATAGAGGGGGGGATGAAATATTTAGGATAAATTTACTGTGGATGAGTGTTTTTTATTATAGTAATTCGAAGGCATTGATCCGTATACTCAAGCCAAGTAATTCTTCCATTAAGGATACAGGTAAATAAAAATTTTTCAAAAATAACTTACCAAAGGATCCTAAGGAATTAATCAACAACAGATGGAAAGATGTTACACCAGAAGGAATAACAAAATACCAAATCACAAGAGTTTATCGATCCTGAAACTGGAATGAAGGTTAGATTTGATCCCGGAAAACTAGGAGCAAATGGTTTTGAAGGCAAAGATCATTATCATGTATAGAATCCAAATAGTACAGGTAAAAGGGATTATTATCTTGATGTTAACGGCAATCCCGTGCCAAAATATATTGACAATGGAGAGCCTCATGGGCAAAATCCAACAACAAAACCAGTTCATTCATCAGCTCATCCAAGAAAACGAACAGTTGCGTTAGAAAAAACAAGCACTTGAACACAGAAAATGAACGACTCAGCGGTCGCATTCAAGAGCTGGAAGTACGCGCGAAAAAAAACAGCTCCAATAGCCATTGGCCCCATTCTCTGACTGCTAAGGAACTCCATTCTCTATTAAAAAAAAAGAGCTTGATTTACCGGATTTCAAACAGGCTTCGATGAGCGCTTGGGACGGCAAAAATAGATATTATCAAGAATTTTGTATCTCACATTTTGCGCCCCTAACAGGATAAATAAGAAAGGGGTTTTTATTTTTTTGAAATAATATTTCGATCACGATGACGAGTGATGCAAGCCTTTTACCATTGCTCGTCATTCCGTACGAGGTTACACAGAAATACTCTATCCTACAGAATCCTTCACTGATCAAGTCAAGGATGATAGGCTTCCCTTACGCTTGTTCGATGTGTCCATCCGGCCGTTCCAATAGGACGCTCTGACATACCAAGACTTTTCACGTAGGAATGTATCAGATAATTTTATGTTAGTAAAGTTTTTGTTAATAACTTTTTCTGATCGCCGTAAGGGGGAAACGTTAATTGTCCCAGTAAAACGAATTCTTTTGCTCCTGTGGCCTTTGGCATATTAGTTTTTTGTTGATGAATATATTCATTTGCCAATACTGCAAAGCCAACGGCTTCTTTTTCATCAGCGGTAACTCCTAACTCATCCATCTTTATCAATTTTTTATCCGGTAACAAAGATTGAATCATTTTTAATAAAGTCTTGTTATTTCCGCCACCGCCGCTAACGACGATTTCGTCGATTTTAGCCTCTGGGAACACGAATCTTTTGTACGCCTCCGCGATTGAGTACGCGGTAAAATAGGTCGCAGTTGCGATTAAATCTTTCGGAGAAAGGTCAGAAAAATTTTTTATCATCTTTAAAGTAAATTCTCTTCCGAATTCTTCCCGGCCTGTCGATTTTGGCGGAGATTTTTTAAAGAAGTCATGATCCATTAATTTGGCAATCACATCATGAGGAACTTTCCCTTGGGAAGCAATTTCTCCGTTTGCATCATAAGGGATATTTAAAAGAGTCCTACATAATTCGTCAATGATCATATTTCCAGGTCCTGTATCAAACGCGATAATGTCTTCTTTTTTCGCATTTCTTTTTAAAACAGTGCAATTCCCGATACCACCGATATTTTGCAGAATTCTTCCTTTCCTCTTACTCCTGAATAATAACCAGTCTATATAGGGAATCAATGGAGCCCCTTCACCGCCGGCTGCAATATCCATGGCTCTGAAATTTGAAACGACCAGTGTTTTCGTTTCATACGCCAAAACTGAAGGATCTCCGATTTGTAAACTAGATTTTGTTAAAGGAGGCAAAGGGTTTGGAAGGTGGTATATAGTTTGTCCGTGGGAACCAATTAAATCGATCTGGCTAAGCGGGATATCCGCTTCTCTGCAAACTTTTTTTACCCCATCAGCAAACAAATAGCCCAATTTAAAATTTAAACTGCATATCTGTTCCACATTTGATCTTTTTTTGTCCATTGCTGATAACAATTCTTCTTTTAAAGTTTGTTCATAGGGGAGAAAAGTACTTTTAATCACTTTTATTTTTGTTGATGTGCCAAAGCCGTCGATTTTTACTAGTGAGGCATCAATTCCATCTAGGGATGTTCCAGACATTAATCCAACGACAAGCATTGTTTACCTCCCTTCTCAATTTTCGTTCTTATCTCTACATTTGTTTCATGGTTGATCAATAAAACATCGTGTTCTTTCTACAATTCGTTGGCGAAAGATTGCTTCAGGAATTCATTTTTTGAAATAAAATAATTTGGATTGGAGAATTGCAACAGTTCAATTCATCACTTATTTCCATTCTGTGAAAGCAAATTTTCCCCAAGGTTGAATATAATCGATTAAAAAGATCTCTTCTTCCCTTATCCTCCCGACAACATTCGATCTTCCCGAATTTTTCATATCTTTTAAGGCAATTTGTAACTCACCCGCATATTGTTTATATAAATCGCTTTCAATAATTATATCTCCTCGTTTGATATCTCTTGTATTATGGGGCGGGAATGGATATCCCCGGTATTTCACTCTGCTTTGGGTTGAACGGATCATATATTCGGAAACATCCCCGCGATAAAAATGGGGTTCTTCAAATAGAATTTTTCTTTCTAAATCTGAGGTGGTATCTTCCACTTTTATATTTAAAGTGATCATGTCTTTATTTATGTTGCTTAACAATTTCAGTTCTTGCTCTGAAGCATATGCGTTTCCGATGATAACATCGTCAATTGCTCCGGTGGCAAATAAATGTTTTGCTTGGACGTCAATAGGAAGACCGCGGTGCATTTCTAAAGTAGGTAATCCCTCTACAATAGGCCATGGACCGAATGTTGCTTCATTCGATGAAACAAAGGCGGCAGTTCTTAAACCGTATCTTTTAAATTTTTTGCTGCATTTTATGAAGAAATCATAAGAAAGCCCGGAATAACGATGGGGATAAAAATTGTGACACCCAATTAAACGTTCTTTATTTGGTTTATAGCTCAAAATATTTTCTAAGTATTTTGTATCATTACTCATATTAATTTC
>NZ_JPYA01000091.1 GCF_000750005.1 Geobacillus icigianus
TTTAATAATGCAGAAAAAAGGCAAGAAAAAAGTATTGACCAAAAATGAGATAATTTATATAATATCTGCAAACAGCATGAAGGCTCGAGTCGTATTCGGTAATAATGGACCAGAAAATGAGAAAATGAAAGAACCCCTTGTCGCATATGGGTTTGCTTTAATTGAGAGGGATGCACGGTTTCATAATCGACTCAAAATCGTGTGGGGTAGCCCCCCGTGTGGGTTCGACTCCCACCATCGGCATCCTTGGAATTCGATAGCCCACGGCCGAAAGTCGTGGAAGCCTTGATACGACCGCAAACGCGGTCGTTTTTCATTTTCAGGAAATCCCGAAAAAAACGATAGAATCCGAAAAAATTTTGCACGAATTTTGCACGGCTATTTGGTATGATATAGATCATCCATGATTTGATCGAGGAGCATATTTTCCGCTTGTTCCAGCTCGTCCAAAATGTGCGAGTAGGTCTGCAATATGACCCCTATATCCTTATGGCCAAGACGCTTTGAGATATATTTGATGTTCGCTTTCCGGTATAACAGCATCGAAGCGTGCGTATGTCCTCAAGGTATCCATTCAGCCCAATACTAGCGAGATTTTCAGCATCCAGCACCAATAGGGCATTTCCGGTATCGAAAACGCCCTAGGAGGAATGGAGAATCGTTTGGAGAGACTCCCCACTTAGAAGTTTTTGCAACGATTCCCACACCGGCTTTCCGTGTTTTTGCAGGGTAGAAATGACGCTACGAATGATACAGAAAGCCTTGGCATCATCTTCCTGACGAAACGTTTCAGAAATTTTTGGTTTGACTTTCACCATCCGCAAATGGCGCTCGGCTTGGTTGTTGTCAAACGGCATTTCTTTCTTTCGCAAGAAGAGAAGCGCTTCTTGTTTGCGCTTTTCTAGGCGCTGGATGAAATGTTGCGCGTTGCGGACGCCGTCATGCTTGCCTTGTTGGCAACGTTCATCGAGTTCTCGGCGACCATTCGCTAGACGCTCGTCGTACACGGCTTCCCAATACCGGACTTCCTCTTCCGGTAGAGCCCCGCCCGCGTTCTCCACTGCCTGTTTCATCTCCAACAACGCTTCGGCCATCTCTTTCGACCATGAATGGCCGTACAGTTCGGTATATGCCCGAAGCTCCCGGAGATGATGGGCATGGCAAAGCGCATGGCTCGTCTCTCTGTACATCGGGTACACCGAATACGCATCATGCACCATCGTTCCTTTGTACCGCGGCAAGATCCCGATGTCGTCTGTCGCTTGCTTGCCACGAGAACGATGCAGTCCGTATCGGGTGGCCTTGGCAGTGGAAGCTACGTGCACCTATTGGTTCTTCCCGTTCACACGCAGACTTGTTTCATCGACGTGTAACTCACATTTCGCACCCTAACAGGGTAGAAAGAAAGGATTTTTTATTTCGTTTTTTAGAATACCATTTCGACCAACACAACGAGCGATGGCAATCCTTTTTTTACCATCGCTAGTCGTTCCGTATGACGTTACACGTAAATGCTCTCGTCCATGCCCAATCCCTCTAGGATCCTTCGCTGATCAGGGGTGAGCGGTTTCCCTAACGCGCGTTGGATGTGCCCATCCGGCAGCTCCAGTAGGACGACGTTCACATACCGGAACAACTGAAAGACCGCCTGACCAGTCGGGCGGGTCAGTTTCCGGCCTCCTGCGCCCTTTCATGGGCGCTCCGGGGTGATGAACGGACGCACCCGGCGCTGGAAGACGCGGTAAATGGCCAAGGCCAACAGAAACAAATAACCCAATACCGCGACCCGTTCTGGTTTTTTGACGTAAATCTCATCTGTAAAGAACGGGTCTTTCAAGAAAGAGAAGTTCATCTCCACGGAGATTTGGCCTTTATACAACTTCAAGATCTCTTTTGCCTCCATCGGTTGACCCTTCCATTCCTTCGGAACGGTCGTAACAAGGACAAACCGGGACGCTTTCCGTCTCGCCTGTTCCCAAGCGTTGGGGTCGAATTCGACGCCAAGACGCACGAAATACAGCGTCTCCATCTCGGGTTCTGCCCCTTTTTTCGGTCGTCCGCGCCGTTTTTTCGGGCGCACGATCTCTTCGACTGCGGCTTCCACCCGATGAAACTGGGGGCGAAGGGACGCCTTGAGGGAGGCCAAGGCTTGTTCGGCGTCTGCCCGACAAGAGAAGGGGTGGCGTTCCCAACGGGCTTGTTCCTCGCGAAGAAGCTCCGCTTCTTTGGTCCGCTCTTTGTCGAGCGTCTTTCCTTTTCGCTGGTCGAGCGCGCTCGATTCGACGACGATCAGCCGAACCGGATGGCCTTCATAAGTCGAGGCCGTTTCCCATACCCGATACGTGGCACCGTTTTTCTCCGCCAGCGTAAAGGGGTCGCTCCATGGGATAGGAGGCGAATCGGCCTCCGCCAATACCTGTTTCACGATCCGAAGCGATGAAGGGCCTCGCGTGATCAAAAAGGCGTTGGCGGCCTTCGTTTGCGTCAGTGTATCTTTCGTCATCGCAGCGGAATCCGCCACGTAAATCCATTCGTCTTGGATCTTGGCTTGCTTCAGCTGTTCATGGACACGGGAGAGCACCTCGGGATTCCACGTTTTGTCCGGCACGTTGCCGTCGTGCACATCGCCGTAAAACGGGATGCCGTCTTCGTTGCCGATCAGCCCGAAACCGATCTGTTTTTGCCAACGATGGTGCCGGTTGTAGCCATGCGTGATCTGCAGGGCCTCTGACGAGACCGATTCATACGCGCCGTAAACGGTCTTGTCCGTCGTATCCGCGTAGAAAACGCGAAGAGAGAGGCCTTCTTTCTTGTCGATCTGCACGAGGCAAGACGAAAGGACTTGATGGATATTCGCCTCATACAGTCGATCCAAATGACGCGCGACGGCATCGTCGTTGAACCAAGACGGATCCAGCCCTGGCCGAATCAGCTTCGGCAAATCGATGTCATGCGCCCATTGTTCCAAATGAACGAGCGCTTGCCGGCCGCTCAAGATATCCAAGGTGAGCAGACCGACAACGTCGCTGGCTCGAGTTTGGCATTGTGGATCCACGGGAACCAGATGATCAATCAACTGAGGAAGGTCAAGATCTTTGAACAGGGTGCTTATTATATTCAAATAAGAACTTTCATAAATGGCCCGAATTCGAACGTCCATGATGGGCAAACTCCTTTGCTTTCCTTGTGTTTCAAGGTTTTATTCGACAGGAAGATAAAAAAATCCTCCCGATTTTTGTCGAGAGGGTGCGAAATGTGAGTTAGGCAAATGAAAATGGCCAAAATACTGCAATATCAAGGATTTCACGATGCGAGTCCTAGGGAGCTGTTGATTTAAGGGACAAGCCTTTTATCAAGCCCGTTTCTCAAATAAAAAAGCCCTGCCGCATCAAGATCGTCTTTCAAACGTTCCCCCATTGCTCAAGAGAAACAACCGTTTTTCACCAGCCATCTAGGAAAAAACGCCGAATTTTATAGGGAAACGATTTATTAGACATGTACATACGACGAGTTACACGCAAAAACAAGGATGGAACAACCGTAGCGTATCTTCAGCTTGCTCACAACGAATGGGATCCGAAGGCCAAAAGGTGAAAGCGAAGGGGATGGATTCGTTTGGGCGCGAAGACGAAGCGGATCGCGCTGTCTTGGAGCGTCTGGCCAAAAGTATTTCACGATTCCTTTATTGAAGACTGATTATCCAAAATCTTTGGCTAACACCGACAGAAATTCATCTCCCACTGATCGTTGGGCTACGCCCTTCACACGCTTGAAGTGGGAAACTTCTTGATGTTCGTCGCCTTAGGGCCCTCGTTTCCGCAAATAAAGAAGCGGCCATACAAAGCCGCTTCTCTATTCCCCGCTTATAAGGTCGGTGAAAAGCCGCTGTCCCAGTCCAATCAACGGCATTTTCATTCAAAAAAGAAAGCTGATGCAAAGTTTCTCTAATTAAGAAATGGTGGGATCAGTAACATTTTACACGAAATCACCGGCCTCTTATGCTGACGGGGATTTCTGTTTTTTTCCTTTTAAGAAAAACGCCATGACGAGCGCCACCACCGTTAAGCCAGTCGCGACGAAAAAGGCGTCGTTGATTCCTTCCACCGTGGCGCGCTGCTGCACCAAACCGTACAGCAGCTGGGCAATGGCGTCATCGCTCGGGATGACTTGCTTCAGCTGGCTGACAAGCCCCATAAAGAACGGATCGTTTTCCGTCATTTCATTGCGGTACGTTTCGACATGAAACTTGGCTCGGTTGGACATGATCGTCACCAAGAACGCCGTTCCGAGCGAAGCGGCCACTTGGCGAATCGTATTCGACATGGCCGTACCATGGCTGTACAGATGGCGCGGCAAGGCGTTTAACCCTTCGGTCATGATCGGCATCCCGAGCATCGACATGCCGAACATTCGGAAAATGTAAAGCCAAATCAAATGGCTGTATGGTGTATCCATCGTCAGCTTGCTGAACTCCCACGTCGTCACAGCGGTGATGATCAAGCCGACAATGGCAAGCAGCCGCGCGCCGATGCGGTCAAACACCCAACCGGAAATCGGCGACATGATCGCCATGACGATCGCCCCCGGCAGCATGAGCAAACCGGCATCGAGCGGCGTAAAACCGCGCAAGTTTTGCAAATACACGGGAAGCAAAACCATCGCGGCAAACATCGCCATATTGATGACCGAACCGATGACGGTCGCCAACGTAAATACGGGGTAGCGGAACACGCGGAAATTGAGCACCGGATGTTCCGAACGGAGCGATCGCCATGTGAACATGATGAGAAACAGCACGCCGATAACGAGCGAAACCACGACCTCCGTCTCGCCCCAGCCTTTGCTGCCGGCCTCGCTAAAGCCATATAGAACGCCGCCAAACCCGATCGTCGAGTAAATCGCCCCTTGCACGTCCAGCACCGGATTGCCTTTACGCGGCGTATGTTTCAGCCAGACGGAGGCAAGCACAATGTCTACCAGCGCGATCGGCAACACGACGTAAAACAGCAGCCGCCATGTGTAATGCTCGACAAGCCAGCCGGACAGCGTCGGCCCGATCGCCGGCGCAAACATCATGGCGATTCCCACCGTTCCCATCGCCACCCCGCGGCGTTCCGGCGGGAAAATCGACAACATAATGACCATCATCAGCTGCATAATAATGCCGGCACCCACCGCTTGCGTCAACCGCCCGGCAAGCATGACGGCAAACGACGGAGCGATCGAGCAGACAAACGCGCCGATGGCGAAAAACGACATGCCCGATAAAAACAGCCGTTTCGCCGGAAACTTGGCGATTAAAAACGGACTGATCGGGATGAGCACCCCGTTGACAAGCATATAGCCGGTCACGAGCCATTGAATCGTCGACGTTTCGACGTTGAAATCTTGCATCATATGCGGCAAAGCGACGTTGATTAACGTCTGGTTCAAAATGGCGACAAACGCACCGAGCATGACGGTCGCCACAACCTTGCCGCGGCTGCCGATCTCCCCGAGGCCGGTCGGCCCGCCGCCCGCCGCAGGACGTTCCTCTGCTTCCGTCGAAAGCGGCGGTCTTTCCGTTTCCTCTGCCGGCTGAACGCGACGGTCGGCCGCTTCGTCCTTTGCTTTCACCGCCGCCCGTCCGCGCCGGCGCAGCGCGATATTGGCGGCCGCCAAAATGAAAACGGCAAATATGATATAGCCAATGACAAAAGCTGTCATCATCGATCACCTACTTATGAATGCGGACGGTGACGTTCATGCCCGGCACAAGTCCGGCTCCGCTATAGTTGTCAATGGAAATCGTCACCGGAATGACTTGAGTTACTTTCGTGTAGTTGCCGGTTGCGTTCGAGCTTGGCAGCAGGCTGAACGTATTCGCTGTCGCGGTTCCGATTTTTTCAACTTTGCCGCTGAGCTTGCGATCCGGATAGGCGTCCACATAAATATCGACGTCTTGCCCGGCTTTCACATCTTCAATATCCGTCTCTTCAATATTCGCCGTCACCCACAAATCGTTCAAATCAAACCCGCGAACGAGCGGCGTCCCCGCGGCGACAAACGAGTCTTTGACCGCGTTTTGCTGGGCGATCGTCATCCGATGCGGCACGGTCACCGGCACCGTCATTTTCCCGTCAGACACCGCACCGATTTCTTCCCCGGCAGAAAACGTTTTTCCTGTCTCTCCCCGCCAAGATGTCAGCTTTCCGGACAGCGGCGCAGCAACCGAGATCACTTGGCCGTCAATGCGGGCGTTGTCCGTTTTAATGTAGTTGGTCGTTTCATTGATATAATAATAGGCGGCAAATCCTCCACCGACAAGCAAAATGAGCACAATGATATTGAATACGAGCAAACGTCTGACGTTCAACGCTCATTCCTCCTCAAGCAAAATCGTTTTAATTTTCTCATGCAGCTGCAAAAATTGTGCGATTTCTTCCTCTGAAACCCGTTCTGCGACGAGGCGAAGCCGCCGGCGCAGCACCGACTGCTCGCCAAACGCCAAGGCGACAATTTCTTTCCCTTTTTCCGTCAAGCTCAAAATGACCGCGCGCCGATCTTGTTTCGACGGCTCGCGAACAACAAGGCCGGCGCCGACGAGCCGGTCGACCGTGCCGCTCACATTGCTGTTGCTTAAATTGAGCTTTTCCGCCAAATCGTGAAGGCGGATGTGTTCCTTTTTCATCAGCGTGTACAGCACGACCAGTTGCACTTCCGTAATCCCAACGCGGGCGGCGTCTTCACGAATGAGGCGATACAGCGCCTTTTGCGTCCGAAACACCGCGTACATCAAGTCACGACTTGTTCCTTCCATCGCTTCCCTCCTTTCGTTCATCCCCTAAATAGTTTCAATGCGAATTATTTCTACACGAAATATGATTATAGCACGGAAAACGGAAAAAGCAACTATATTGTTCCCGATTTTTTTTTCAACTCATCACCCTGCGGCGCAAAGAAAAAAGCGCCCCCGTTTGGGACGCCTTTGTCTGTCGCTGGCAGAATCCGCGCCGCGGTTGCCGTCGGCTGAATGCAGTTTCTCAACCACGCTCCACCAAGTGGGTGTTCGCAGGAGCGTTCCTGTCGTCCTCCATCACGAATATTGAGGCGTGACATTCCCGCTCCAATGTAGAACTCCCTTTTTATTGCCATCGGTTGAAACTTCATTCTACAACGCACAACGCAGCAGCGGATTGGTGATTCTTATCATACACGATGTTCTTTCCGTTGACAAGAGGGACAACCATCCATTTTTTCAAACAGGATACACCCCGTGCTTCCGCTCAGAAAAGACCATATACTTGGACCTATAGGCTTCAAATCGACGGATCAGCTCATTGCGCAACTCGTTCGGCGCCACGATTCCATCGACGACGAGCTCGGAAGCGAGCCGATAAATGTCGATATCGCGCCGGTATTCCTCGCGTTTTTGTTCGACAAATGCTGTCCGCTCTTCTGGCGGCAGCTCGGCGATTTTGTTGGCGTAAACGGCGTTGACGGCCGCTTCCGGACCCATGACGGCGATTTGCGCATTCGGAAGCGCCAAACAGCAGTCCGGTTCAAACGCCGGCCCGGCCATGGCGTACAGTCCGGCCCCGTACGCTTTGCGGACGATGACCGAGATTTTCGGCACCGTCGCTTCCGACATGGCGGCGATCATTTTCGCCCCATGGCGGATAATGCCGGCCCGCTCGACTTTCGTGCCGATCATAAAGCCAGGGACGTCGGCCAAAAACAAAAGCGGGATATGGAACGCGTCGCAAAGCGTGATGAATTTCGCCGCTTTATCAGCCGAATCGTGGAACAACACGCCGCCTTTGATGCGCGGCTGGTTGGCGATGATGCCGATCGGCTGGCCGGCAAGGCGCGCCAGTCCAGTAATGATTTCCGGTGCAAACAGTTTTTTGATTTCACAAAACGATCCTTCGTCAATGATCCGCTCAATCAAATCATACATGTTGAACGGCGCATTTTGATTTTCCGGCACAATGTCTTCGATCGTTTTGTCAAACGATTTCGGCGGCTTGGCCTCGACCACCGGCGGCTTTTCGCTGTAATTGGATGGAAAATACGACAAGTAACGGCGCGCATAGGCGATCGCTTCTTCTTCCGTTTTCACGAGCACGTCGCCGCAGCCAGAAACGGTGCAATGCATGCGGGCGCCGCCCATCTCTTCGAGCGTCACTTTTTCCCCGATCACCATTTCCGCCATCCGCGGCGAGCCTAAGTACATCGAGGCATTGCCTTCCACCATGATGACGATATCGCAAAACGCGGGAATATAGGCGCCGCCGGCGGCTGATGGACCGAACAGCAGGCACACTTGCGGCACTTTGCCGGACAGCTTCACCTCATTGTAAAAGATGCGCCCCGCCCCGCGCCGGCCGGGGAACATTTCCAGCTGGTCGGTAATGCGGGCGCCGGCCGAGTCGACCAAATAAATGAGCGGACAACGCAGCTTTTCCGCCGTCTCTTGGATGCGAATAATTTTTTCGACCGTGCGCGCTCCCCACGAGCCGGCTTTGACGGTCGAATCGTTCGCCATCACGCAGACCGTGCGGCCGTTGATTTTGCCGATGCCGGTCACCACCCCGTCCGCCGGCAAATCGCCCGCCAAACAGTTGGCAAACAATCCGTCTTCCACTTCCAAACCGTGATCAAGCAGCAAATTCAGCCGCTCGCGAACAAACAATTTCCCTTGGGCCGCATTTTTTTCATGATATTTTGGCGCCCCGCCTTTCTTGATCTCCGCCGCTCTTTTCTCCAGCTCCGCGGCGAGCGTGCTGGGTTGGTTGGCTGTTTCCTTCATCTCGCTGTTTCCCCTCCTTGTTTTGATGGATCTGGCTGTTCCATCCCGCGTGTTCGTCTGGAACAAGGTTGGATGCCGTGCCGGATCCCCGCGAAAAGCCGGGTCGGCGAAAGCGCTTCGTGCGGCTTCCGGCCCCCTCCTTGTCTAAGCGGGCTTACTCGCCTTTGTACACCGGCTTCCGCTTTTCTTTAAACGCCTGCAACCCTTCCAACCGGTCTTTCGTCGGAATGGTCGCCTCATAGGCGAGCTGTTCAATGGCAAGACCGGTCTCCAAATCAACGTTAAATACGCTTTGGATCGCCCGTTTCGCCTGCCGGACGGCAATCGGCGCGTTTTCGGCGATTTGCCGGGCCAATTCAAGCGCCCGCTCCATCAGTTCGGCGCGCGGCACGGCGTATTCGACAAGGCCGATGCGCTCCGCCTCTTTGGCGGTGATGCGCTTGGCGGCAAAAATCAATTCTTTCGCCTTTCCAATGCCAACAAGGCGTGGGAGCCGCTGCGTTCCCCCCGCCCCCGGAATGATGCCGAGCGACGTTTCCGTCAGCCCAAGCTGGATGTCGTCGGCAGCCAACCGGATGTCACAAGCCAAGGCAAGCTCCAACCCGCCGCCAAACGCCGAGCCGTTTAAAACGGCGATGACCGGCTGCGGCACTTTCTCCACCTCGTTGATCGTTTTGCTGATCAAGGCAACGGTTTGCCGCACTTCCGTTTCATTCATCCCCGCCCGCTCTTTCAAATCAGCTCCGGCGCAAAATACTTTGTCTCCGGCTCCGGTCAGCAGGACAACGCGCACGTCTTTCCGAAATTTGATCTCCTGAAAGAGCGCGCCAAGCTCTAGGAGAAGCGCTCTGGACAGCGCGTTGGCCGCTTCCGGACGGTTTAAGGTCACAACGGCGATGCCATGTTCTTGTGTTTCAAACGATACAAGTGTGCCCACGTGTTTCCCCCCTATGATCGAACCGTTTGCAAATAGCGGCTCGAAAGCGGGCGGCCGATTTTGTCGCGGATAAACAAAGCCGCTTTCGTCAGCCGCTCGACATCGATGCCGGTGTCAATTCCCATGCCATGAAGCATATACACTAAATCATCGGTGGCGACGTTTCCCGATGCCCCTGGGGCGTACGGGCAGCCGCCGAGGCCGCCGAGCGAGCTGTCAAACGTCGTAATCCCCATTTCCATTGACACTACAATATTGGCGAGCGCCGTCCCTCTCGTGTCATGGAAATGCATCGCGATCCGATCCGCCGGAAAACGACGGAGCACCTCGGCAAGCACGTCTTCAACTTGTTTGGGCGTCGCCACGCCGATCGTATCGCCAAGCGACAGTTCGTCAACCCCCATCGCCAGCAGCCGGTCGGCGACCGTGAGCACTTGATCGACGGGGACCGCCCCTTCATACGGGCAGCCAAACACGGTCGAGACGTAGCCGCGCACCGTTTTTCCGGCTTGTTTGGCCGTCTTCACAACCGCTTCAAGCACCGGAAACGTGGCGGCGATCGTTTTGTTAATGTTTTTTTCGTTGTGCGTTTCGCTCGCTGACATGAAGACGCCGACTTCATCCACCCCGGCGCCAAGCGCCCGCTCAAGCCCCTTTTCGTTCGGGACGAGCGCCGCATACGTGACGCCGTCTTTGCGGCAGATGCCAGCTGCGACTTCGGCAGCATCGGCGAGCTGCGGAATCCATTTCGGATGGACGAAGGAAGTCACCTCAATGTACGACAGCCCCGTTTCTGACAATAGGTTGATCCAAGCGATTTTATCGGCGGTGGCGATCGGCGCTGCTTCGTTTTGCAGGCCGTCGCGCGGGCCGACTTCTTTGATCGTCACCTTCGCCGGCCATCGGCTCATGCGCTACTCCCCCTTTTCGCTTCGTCTCCGCCGTTTTGTCGTTGACCGTGCCAAACGGTCCCCTTCCCCTATCGTTGGCGGGTGTTAGTCAAGGGCGAATCCGGCTCTCCCCATCCCCCTCGATGCTCAATGAGGTCGGCGTGGAGTGTTCGTTCAGCGTTAGACGCTACCTGTTGGCGGAACCGTCTGCTTCCCTACTCGATCTCAACGAGCACGTCGCCTTCGTTCACAAAATCTCCTTCTTGCACATGAATGTGCTTCACAACGCCGGACGTCTCAGCGGCAACCGGAATTTCCATTTTCATTGATTCCAAAATGACGACGTCTTGCCCTTCTTCGACGCGGTCACCGACGGCAACGACAATTTTCCAGACGCTTCCGGCCATCGTGGCGGCAACTTGCTTCATCGTTTCTTCCTCCGTTTCTGCTTCATTTTGTTTTCGTTGGCTGCCAATAGTTGGCGAGAAAATCGGTCGTCGTTTCCCCGGCACGGAACGCCGGATGGGACAATACGGCTTCCAGCAGCGGAATGTTCGTTTTAATCCCTTCGACCCGATAGTCGCGCAGCGCGCCGAGCAAGCGTTCAATCGCCGTTTGTCGATCCGGGCCTTTCGCAATCAACTTCGCGATCATCGGGTCGTAAAACGGCGTAATGGTGATCCCGCTTTGGACCGCCGTTTCATGACGAATTCCTTCCCTTTGAGGAACGGAAAAGACGGCAATGCGGCCGGGCGACGGGTAAAACGTGTTCGGATCCTCAGCATAAATGCGCACTTCAATGGCGTGCCCGTCGCGGCGAATGGCTTCCTGCTGATAGCGGAGCGGTTCGCCGGCGGCGATGCGCAGCTGCTCTTCGACGATGTCGATGCCGGTGATTTCTTCCGTCACCGGGTGCTCGACTTGCAGCCGGGTGTTCATTTCAAGAAAATAAAAGTGTTTTTGTTCGTCGACCAAAAATTCCATCGTGCCGGCGTTCGCATAGCCGATATAACGCGCCGCCCGGACGGCAGCTTCGCCCATCTTCCGCCGCGTTTCTTCATCCAAAAACGGCGACGGCGCTTCCTCCACCACTTTTTGGTGGCGGCGCTGGATCGAGCATTCGCGCTCCCATAAGTAGATGCAGTTCCCGTAGGAATCGGCGAGCAGCTGAATTTCAATATGGCGCGGGCGTTCAATATATTTTTCAATGTACATCGTCCCGTCGCCGAAAAACGAAGCGGCCCGCTTTTGGCTCCCTTCAAATGCTTGGCGCAGCTCCGCTTCGTCGCGGGCGATGTGCATGCCGATGCCGCCGCCCCCGGCTGATGCCTTCAGCATGACCGGATATCCAATCGAAGCCGCCGCCTCCGCCGCCGCATCGGGGCTGTCCAACGCAAACGTGACGCCTGGAACGATCGGGACGCCGGCTTTTTCCATCGTCCGCCGCGCTTCGATTTTGCTGCCCATCGCCGCAATGACGTCCGCCTTCGGACCGATGAAGACGATTCCTTCCTCCTCACAGCGGCGGGCGAACGCCGGGTTTTCCGAGAGCAGCCCGTAGCCGGGATGGATCGCCTCCGCTTTCGCCGCTTTGGCAACCTCAATGATTTTTTCGATATTTAAATAGCTTTCCGCCACGCGCGGCTTGCCGATCAAATACGCCTCATCCGCCAGCTTGACGTGGAGCGAATCGGCGTCCGCTTCCGAGTAGACGGCGACCGTTCGGATGCCGAGCTTTTGGCACGTGCGGATGACGCGGACGGCAATTTCGCCGCGGTTGGCAATCAACACTTTCGAAAACATGGTCTCACCCTTTCGCGAAAACTGAGAATGCCGCCGGGCGGTTTCGTCCGCCCGGCGCGGCGAGTTACGTCGTCAAGCCGAGGCGCTGTTTCGCCATTTCTCGCAGCTTGAATTTTTGAATTTTCCCGGACGCTGTCATCGGGTATGAGTCGGTAAATTCGATGTAGCGCGGGATTTTATGGCGGGAGATGTTGCCGCGGCAAAACTCGCGAATTTCCTCGGCTGTCGCTGTTTCACCGTCCTTTAAGATAATCCACGCCATCACTTCTTCGCCGTACACTTCATCGGGCACGCCGACGACTTGAACGTCCAAAATTTTCGGATGTTTGTACAAAAACTCCTCAATTTCGCGCGGATAAATGTTCTCCCCGCCGCGGATGATCATATCTTTCAGCCGGCCGGTGATGCGGCAGTAACCGTTCTCATCCATTGTCGCCAAATCGCCGGTATGCAGCCAACCATCTGCATCGATCGCTTCGTTGGTCGCTTCCGGGTTGTTGTAATATCCTTTCATGACATGATAACCGCGCGTGCACAGCTCCCCTTGCACACCGCGCGGCACTTCCTTGTTCGTGCCCGGCTCAACGATTCTCACTTCCACGCCCGGCAAGGCGCGTCCGACCGTTTCGACGCGCAGCTCAAGCGGATCGTCGGTGCGCGTTTGCGTGATGACCGGCGACGCTTCCGTCTGCCCGTAGGCGATCGTAGTGTCTGTCATCCCCATTTTTTCGATGACCCCCTTCATCACTTCGACCGGGCAAGGAGAACCAGCCATAATGCCGGTGCGCAGCGACGACAAATCGTATTGGTCGAAATCCGGGTCGTTCAGTTCGGCGATAAACATCGTCGGCACGCCGTGGAGCGCCGTGCACCGTTCCGCCGCCACCGTCTCGAGCACCCGCTTCGGATGAAACTCGACAACCGGCACCATCGTCGCCCCAACCGTCACGCAAGCCAACGTGCTCATCACGCAGCCGAAGCAGTGGAAAAACGGCACGGGGATGCAAAGGCGGTCGCCTTCGCCAAGTCCCATGCATTGCGCGACTTGGTGAGCGTTGTTGACGACGTTGTAATGCGTCAACATGACCCCTTTCGGGAATCCGGTCGTCCCGGACGTGTATTGCATGTTGATCACATCGTGTGGGTCGAGGCTCGCCATCCGTTCATCGAGCTCTTCTTCTGACACGTCGTGCGCCATCGCCAAGATGTCGTTCCATGTAAACATGCCCGGGTACCGTTTGTCGCCAAGAAAAACCACGTTTTTCAGCTTCGGCAGCCGTTTCGATTGCAGCTGTCCGGGCACCGACGTGCGCAATTCGGGAACGATTTCATATAAAATATCGATATACGACGAGTCGCGATATTGCTCAATCAAAAAGAGCGTCGTCGAATCGGACTGGCGAAGCAAATACTCAAGCTCGGCCGCGCGGTAGTTCGTATTGACCGTCACCAACACCGCCCCCATTTTCCCGGTCGCAAACTGGCAGGCGATCCATTCCGGAACGTTCGTCGCCCAAATGGCGACATGCTCCCCTTTTTCGATGCCAAGCCGCATCAACCCGCGCGCGACGAGGCGGCAATAGTCGTTCAACTGTTGATACGTCAGACGCAAGTTGCGGTCGGCGTACACGACCGCCTCGCGATCCGCATATTGCCTGGCCCTCTCTTCCAACAATTTCCCCACCGTCACCGTCAACATCGGCCTTCTCCTCCCCTTTGTCCGAATTCACTGTTATGGATATGCGCATCATTCCGCTTTTAGCATCCGAGCTGGCGAGCGATGACGAGCCGTTGAATTTCCGATGTGCCTTCGCCAATTTCCATGAGCTTGATATCCCGCAAATGACGTTCAACGCCGTACTCTTTCATGTAACCATAGCCGCCGTGAATTTGGATCGCCTGATTGCAGACGCGAAACCCCATTTCCGACGCGAACAGCTTGGCGAACGACGCTTCTTTCGTAAACGATTTCCCTTGATCTTTCAACCAAGCCGCCTTGTACACCATATTGCGGGCAAGCTCAATTTCCATCGCCATGTCAGCGAGCTTAAACTGAATCGCTTGAAACTTGGAAATCGGCTGGCCAAACTGAATGCGTTCTTTCGCATATTGAAGCGCTTTCTCAAACGCCGCTTGCGCGATGCCGACGGCTAAAGCGGCGATCGAAATGCGGCCGCCATCAAGCGTGTACAAAAACTGGTTAAACCCTTTTTGCGGGTCGCCTAAGACGTTTTCTTTCGGCACGCGGACGTTCTCGAAAACAAGCTCGCACGTATTGGACGCGCGCACGCCCATTTTGTCGTAATTCGAACGGATTGTAAATCCTAGGGAGTCCGTTGGCACGATGAGAGCGGTGATGATGTTTTTGCCGCGCGCATCTTTGCCTGTCACAGCGGTGACAATGACTTGCCGCGCGTATTGGGCGTTCGTGATCCAGCATTTTTCGCCGTTGATGACATATTCATCGCCGTCGAGCACCGCCGTTGTGCGCGTGCCGCCAGCGTCGGACCCGGCGTTTGGCTCCGTGAGCCCAAAAGCGCCAAGCGTCTCTCCTTTGGCCATCGGCACGAGCCACGTTTGTTTCTGCTCCTCTGTTCCAAAGTAATAAATCGGACTCGCCCCAAGCGACACAGCAGCCGCGTAGCTTAGCCCGGTGCCGCCGCAGGCGCGGCCGATTTCCTCAACGGCGATGGCGTACGAAATCGTATCGCCCCCAGCGCCGCCGTATTCTTCCGGAAACGGCAGGCCCAACAGCCCGAGCTCGCCCATCTTGCGGAACACATGCAGCGGAAAATGCGCCTCTTCATCCCATTTCGCCGCGTATGGGGCAATTTCCTTCTCGGCAAAATCGCGAACCATTTCTTTAATCATTTGTTGCTCTTTCGTTAATGAAAAATCCATCTTGTCCCTCTCCCCCATAAAAGTGTTCTATAAGTTTAAACCGACTAGTCGGTTTTGTCCGAACGACGTAGCCGCAAGCACTGTAGCGAAAAAACGCTTTCAAAACCGACTAGTTGGTCTGTAAGCGGTGCGCGGATCATTCCGCGGCGGGCGGCAACAAAAACCGCGCCGCTGTTGGGTTCTGCGGTGTGCAAAGCACCGCATGCAAAATGAAGTCAGCGAAATACGCCGCGATCTCCTCAATCGACAGCGGACCGTCCGGATTGTACCATTTGTACGTCCAGTTGACCATGCCGATGATCGACATGCCGGCAATTTCCACCGACAGTTCCGGACGAAATTCCCCGGCTTCAATCCCCTCGCGGATGACGCGAAAAATAATTTGTTTAAATTCTTCGCGCTTTTCATTGATCGGTTCGGCGTATTCCGGTTTTAAGTACGTGCTTTCCTGATAAAAGACGGTAATATGTGGTTTATATAAATGAAAGACTTTTACAAATGACTGAACGATGGCGTACAAGCGCTCGGTCGGCGTTGAACAGCTTTCATACGCCTCCTGCGCTTTAGTCAGCGCATACGTAATAAAGACGTCATGAATGTGATAAAGCAGCTCGTCTTTTGATTTGAAATTATGGTAAAATCCGCCTTTGGACGTGTCACTTTCGGCAACGATGCGATCGACCGTCACGCCATGGTAGCCGTACTTTTCAAACAAATGAAGCGCGGTGTCGATAATGCGGTCTCGAAGCGGTTTCTCTGCCATAACAGTCTCCTTCGTCTGAGCTGTAAAACATTTCGGAAAAAGCAAAATCTTCTTCTTGTTTATTAAGATACTCGACTCGGGCTGTCATTGTCAACAAAAATCGTTCGACTGGCGGAGCGCCCACCTAATATCGTTCGTTCAAACTGCTGTCATTGTCAGCAAAAATCGTTCGGCGCCCAAAAGCGAAGCGTCTTTCGCCGCCTCCGCATCGGGCAAGGTGCCTCTTCTAGGAGACCGGTGATTGAAGGGAGCGAGCCGCTTACCAAGCCCGTTTCTCCAATAGAAAAGCCTTGTCGCCTTAGGATCTCCTTTCAAATGGTCCCCCATTGCTCAACAGAAACAACCGTTTTTCACCAGCCTTCTAGCCGCACAAGCGAAAAGAAAGCGGCCGCTTCGTACATAATCACGACCGTTTTTCCAAAAGATAAAACCGGAGGTGGTTTCGCTTGGAACCGATGCTATGTCCAAACTGCAAAACGAACCGGACGCGCTTTCACCTCATCGAGCAACACCCGCGGGCGGTCAAGCTCGACCCGCACACCGGCGACATTGAGCACGAATATACAAACGAAGCGCTCGAACCGTTCCATCTCCCGTACCGCGGCCCGAGCTACCGCGTCCAATGCGGCGTCTGCGGGCTGATCGAAGATGCGGATATGTTCATTCAGCGCGCTAAATCGTCTCCATTGGGGTGATTCCATATGGCGAACAAAAAACAAACACCTTCTTCCATCGTTGACCAAAAACAGCTCGTCAACGACAAGGCGAAAGCGATGCGGGAGCGCGGCGATCAGCACATCCGCCGCGGCACGCCGAACGGCGCAGACGGACAATAAACGCCGGCTTGCTTCTGCGCAGAAGCAAGCTGGTTTCCGCTTTTCGTTGCTAGCGGTACATCGCCCACAGCCCGATATCGCGAAACCCAAGGCGGTGGTAAATGCGCCCGGCGGCTGGATTGTCGTAAAACAGGCACGGCATCTTCCCTTCAGCAAACAAATCGCAAACGAGCTTCGCCACGATGGCGCTCGCGTACCCTTTTCCTCGATGTTCCGGATCGGTGCAGACGCCGACGATCATCGCCGACAGCGAATTTTCCGCCGTTGTCGATGCCGCCGCCACCATCTTGCCATCTTGTTCAATATAATACGTTCTCGCTGAATTCGTTTCCATCCCTTTCACCAGCATATCGCGGGATGACGGCCTCGTCTCAAATTCGGCAATGCGGCCCCGCAAGTCGAGAATCCGGTCGACATCGGCCCATCCGGCTTTCTTGACGGCGAACGCCCCGTTTTCTTGGCGGGCGTATTCATCCGTCCGGCACTCGCAAAAGTAAAGCGTTCGCTTCGTCCCAAGCGGCAGCCGCCCTTCGAATTGCCTAGCAACTTCCTCTTTGCCGGACAGCTGAATGGACAAAGACGAGCCGGCCGTCTCGCGGATGAGACGAGCAAAGCCATCGGCATCAAAATCGCCAGGCGCGTACAGAATGTAGGAATCGTAATAACGGAGCAGCACCGCCTTCAGCGAGCCGTTGCCGTCAAACTGCCCCCAGACAGCCTGAAAATCGGCGTCATAGCCGAATGACTCAATATCGCCGATAATAAACAAGTTGAACGACGGGTCTTGCTGTAAAAATAAAAACACTGGCTCATGGTCTTCCTTCGTTAACCGACGAATCATGACGCTCCCCCGCCTTTCGAATGATATTTTTTCCATGGTACGATAGCATATATCCGTTGTCAATGGCCAAAAACACGGCCAGCCTCGGCCAACTGCGAAGAAAAGGAGGAAGTCCGCCCTTCACAAGCAGGGGCGGGCATGCGTATGAAGTTGATCGACGATCTGTACGACTATTACAAAGACCGGCTGACCGGAGATGAAGAAGACGCCGAAGCGGTGGCGATGTCGATTTTAGACGAGCTTGACCGCCGCCATGTGCTCAAGCTGATCAATGAGATGAGCGATGAAGAGCTGCTTGGAATGTTTGGTTTGTACGTATTCGAAAGCTTGAAAGCGAAAATGGCCAGCGAAGGCCTCGGCGCGACGCGGCCGCAACATGTGCCGGGCGTGCATTGAAAAAGCGGCTGTCCCTCGGTACAGACGGCATCATCTGACCGGGGCAGCCGCCCTAGCGGAGACGCTTTAGCGCCTGCTCGGGACGGTTTCAGGCACAACCGCCCGTTCGAACAAAGGGGGCGTACGATCTTCGCGCGGCCGATTCAACGGGAAAATTGCACATCATATCCTTTTTTCAACAGCACTTGGTAAATTTGCTGAATATGGTCTTCGTTTTTCGTCTCGAGCGAAAAGTGAATTTCCGCCTGACCCGGCAGCACTTTGGCGCCGATGCGCTGATGATGAATGGACATAACGTTCGCCTCGAGCTCCGCAATAATGCGCAGCAGTTTGTTCAACTGGCCAGGCTTGTCGGAGATGACCGTTGTAAACGTAACGAATCGCCCGGCTTCGACCAGCCCCCGCTCAATGATGCGGGAAATCAGCGTTACATCGACGTTGCCGCCGCTGAGCACAGCGGCGACTTTTTTGCCGCGAAACGGCAGCTTTTGATATAACAATGCCGCTACCGGGCAAGCGGCCGAACCTTCGACAAGCAGCTTGTTCCGTTCCAGCAAGTAAAGCATCGTCCGTGAAATTTCCGCCTCTTCCACGCAAACGACCCCATCGACGTATTGTTCGATATATTGGTACGTAAGATTGCCTGGCTTTTTCACCGCGATGCCATCAGCGATCGTATCGGAGGCGGCGATGGCGACCGGCTGTTTATGGCGGATGGCCGCCGTCATGCCCGGGCAAGCCGACGACTCGACACCGTACACGTCAATTGACGGCTTCAGCTGTTTTAACGTAAACGCCAGCCCCGCAAGCAATCCGCCGCCGCCGACCGGACAAAGGACAACATCCACATCAGGCAGCTGCTCAATCAACTCTAAGCCGATCGTTCCTTGGCCGGCGATGACGGCCAAATCGTCAAACGGATGAACAAACGTCATGCCCCGCTTGCGCTGCAGCTCGAGCGCATACTCAAGCGATTCATCGAACACATCGCCATGCAAAACCACTTCCGCCCCATAGCTTTTCGTCGCTTCGATTTTGCTGAGCGGCGCCCCTTTTGGCATGACGATCGTGCACGGAATATGGAGCATGCTGCTCGCATAGGCCACCCCTTGAGCGTGGTTGCCGGCCGAGGCGGCGATGACGCCGCGCGCTCGCTCTTCATCGGTCAGCGACATGATTTTGTTGAACGACCCCCGCACTTTAAACGAACCGGTCTTTTGCAAATTTTCCAGCTTCATGTATACCTCATTGCCGGACAGCCGGCTGAACGTTTGCGAATGCTCCAAGGGCGTTTCGTGAACGATACCTTTCATTTTCGCCCTCGCTTGTTCAATGTCTTTTAGCGTTAACATCAAGAAACCATCCTTTCTTTCTACTCCGGCGAGCCGTCTTTTTTTCCGCCGCATGGTGCGAAGGCGCTTCCATCGCTTGCCCCCGGCGGCACAGTTTTTCGATCTCAACACGAGCGCGCAGGCAAAAAGACCGACCGCTTCCCGCAGCGCTGCGCCGAAAACAAGCTGCGAACGCCTCCGCCCACCATGATTATACCGTAAACGGCTCACCGCTTCACATCCCTGTAGTTAGTTTGAGGTTCAGTTTCATTGATTATTTAGAACATAGTTTTATTTTTTAAGAAAGTCCGTTTTCGAATAGGCAAATAGAGCGGAATTTGCTAATATGGAAGAAGGGAATGCGGAACGCGAAACCATGTTTGGCTAAGGGGTTTGAAAGCATGAATGACCAATGGGCAAGCCAGCGCATCAACGAACTGGAGCGGAAGCTGCGCGCCTATGAGCGGCTCATGGAGCAGCTTCCGTTTCCGTTCACATTCGTCGACTACGAAAATGGGGTCACGATCGAAAAAAAGCGGGGGGCCGGCCAACCGCACCTTGTCTTCATTCCTCCGATTCCGCAAAAAGAGGCGGAATGGCGGTGGGACATCGACCTGTACCGCGACGTGCCGTTTGAAAAAATAGAAGCGTTTTTGACACCGCTGCTTGACTTGGTCCCGCATCATATTGTTTTCGTCGATGAGCGCGGCATCATCACGCTTTGCAATTTGCAGGCAGCGGCAGACACCGGCGTCGACCGCGACGCGATCATCGGCAAACATATTCGCGAGCTGCTGAAGCTGCCCGATGAATTGATTGCAACGATCCACTCGCTCGAGAAACGCGAGCCGCTTTACAACTATGAGGTGCTTGATCGTTTTTACGGCATCGTCAACACCCGCTTTATTTATAACGATGACGGATCGATCAAACGGGTCATCAGTGTGTTCCAGTCGCTCAGCATGATGAAAGAGACGGAAAAATTAGCGGTCGCCGGGCGGATCGCGGCGGGCATCGCCCACGAAATTCGCAACCCGTTGACGACCGTGCGCGGCTACTTGCAGCTGTTGAAACACGACTTGCCTGACCGAATGGCCTCGCTCGTCGAACGCCTTCTCATCCCTGAGCTTGATCGGGCCAACGGCATTATTACAGATTTTTTAAACATCGCCAAACCGGCCGATGTCAAAATGGAAACTTTCCATTTGCACCGTTTTTTGCGCGAAGATGTTGGCATTCTCTTGCAAAGCGAAGCGCTGCTCCATCACGTGAACGTCCATTTTGATCTCGATGGACAGCTTGACGACTACGAAATGAACGGCGACCGCCGCCAGCTTTTACAAGTATTTTTAAACTTGTTTCGCAACGCGATTGAGGCGAAAGTGAACAAAACGATGAACGTCACGATTCGCAGCCGGAAAAGGCCTCATCTCGTTCAGCTGAGCTTTTGCGACGACGGGCCCGGCATTCCTCCGTCGGTCATCGGCCATATTTTTGACCCGTTTTTTTCAACGAAAGAAACAGGAACAGGACTCGGCTTATCGCTGTCCAAAAAAATTGTTGAATTGCACCGCGGAACGATGAAAGTGCAAAGCAGCCCGGCGGGGACATGCTTTATGATCGAATTTCCGCTTCACAACCGGCCGCCGTTTTTTTCGCCCTAACCCGTTTCGCGACGGGCTGCGGCCGCGCTCGAGAGATCGGGAACATGGAGGATTTCGCACAATGTTCCGTTTTTTCACAGACGGAAAGGAGGGTCATCATGGCAGCATCGGTTCCCGTAGATCACAAATGGCGACGTTTGTTCGCTTTGTTTCTTCCTATTTTCGTTTCCCAGGCCGGTCAGTACATGATGAACGTGGCTGATGTCGCGATGTCGGGACACGCGAGCGCGGAAGATTTGGCCGGCGTGGCGATCGGCTCAAGTTTGTGGGTGCCGGTATTTACCGGCATCGGCGGCATTTTGCTCGCGTTGTCTCCGATCGTTTCCCAGCACTTCGGGGCCGGACGCCACGAAGACATCGCCCACATTGTCACACAAGCGCTTTATTTGGCGGCTGCGCTCGCTGTGATCATCGTTCTCGTCGGCGCCGGCGTGGTTCCGCTCGTCTTACGGTCCATGACCTTGGCAACACATGTTCAATTCATTGCCGCTCATTATTTGCTGGCCTTGTCGTTGGGAATCATCCCGCTTTTTCTTTATTCGGCGCTGCGCCATTGGATCGATGCGCTTGGGCAGACGAAAGTGACAATGTGGATTACGCTCACGGCTCTGCCGATAAACGTTTTGTTTAACTGGCTGTTCATTTACGGGCATTTCGGGTTTCCTCGCCTTGGCGGCGTCGGCACCGGCTATGCAACGGCGATAACGTACGCGTACTGTTTTGCAGCCGCCGCCTTCGCCGCTCTGAAGTTTCGCCGCTTGTCGCGATACCGCGTGCTCGCTCGTTTTTATCGGCCTTCATGGGCCGCGTGGAAAGAGCTGCTTAAAACGGGGGCTCCGATCGGGGCAGCCATCTTTTTTGAAACGAGCATTTTTGCTGCTGTGACGCTCCTAGTCGGGCGATTTGGCGCGGAAACTGTCGCCGCTCACCAAAGCGCGATGAATTTCGCGTCCTTGCTGTATATGATCCCGCTCAGCTTGTCGACAGCGCTGACGATCGCCGTCGGTTTCGAGGCGGGAGCGAAACGCGAAGAAGCAGCAAAGCAATATTGCCTGATTGGCCTTGGCCTCTCGTTGTCAGTCGCCGCCGCTGCCGCCCTGCTTCTGTTTGTTTTCCGCGGCAGCATCGCGCAGCTGTACACCAACGATCCGACCGTAGCAGCGTTGACAAAAACGTTTTTGTTGTACGCTATTTTCTTCCAATTTTCCGATGCGATCGCCGCTCCCATTCAAGGAGCGCTGCGCGGCTATAAAGAGGTCAAGGCGGTATTTTGGTCCGCCCTGCTCGCCTACTGGGGGATCGGGCTTCCGGTCGGCTGGGCGCTCGCCTCGCTGACTGACGCCGGGGCGTTTGGCTACTGGATCGGCCTCATCGCCGGATTGGCTGCCGGGGCGCTCTTTCTCAGCTTCCGCCTGCGGGCCGTCTGGCGCCGCCACGGAAACCGGCGCACGCCGCTCGCCTCGTAAGGCAGAGGCGCCCGGGTCAGCGGCCTATCAACAAAGCGAAGGATGCCCATCATTCGGGGCATCCTTCATTGCGACGATGTCAAAACGGACAAGCCGCCAAACGTTTCGGTTGACAACCGGCTGCTGTTTAGTTCGCCGCCTTTGGCGACGGCTGTTGTTTCATATAGGCGAGCACGTCAAGGTCGATCTTTCCCTTTTCCAGCTCGCGCTCCTCAAAATTTTCCGTATGTATATACGTCGTCAGTGCCTGATAGAGCGCCTCATCGTCCGCTGCGCGCGCCGCCGACACCTAAAAATTTTGATTGAACAGCGATGCCGAGCTCCCCCCGTCGCCGGATCAAAGGCGACAATCGAAAACGTTGCCACTACGTCTTTCGGAATGCGTTTCATGTTCCCACCCTCCACGTTGTGTTGCATTTTGCTTCTTCTTACGTATTCTTCTCTCCCCCTCGGTCTTCCTGCCTATGACAAAAAAATGACGGGGAAAGCTGCCGTTATCCGGCCGCCTCCCCGCTTGCTCATCATCCGCTTAGCACCAAGTGGCTCCGACGATAATGAGCAAAATAAACAAGACGACGATCAACACGAACCCATAACCGTAGCCAGGATAGCCGTAGCTAGGATAGCCAAAGCCGTAGCCACCGCAGCCCCAGCCCCAGCCCCCGTAGAAGCCGTATGGCATTTTCGTCACCTCCTTGCTAGCAGGTGGAGCTCATCAATAGACCCAACCACCGATACATGCACATCCAACAATGATTAACAAGATGAACAGAACGACGATCAGCGCAAATCCGCCGCCGTAAGCTGCACCCATTTGCCAGCACCTCCTTCGTTTTTGTACTAGTAGACTATTCAAAAATCAGGAAATGGTTAGGTGTTTCGGCAAAAATGGGTATTTGTCGCGCATGGCGATGAGGAAAACATTTCCAAACAAAAGAGCAGTGCCCAAGATCGAGCGTCATTTGCCGTTCATGGCAATAAGAAAGACGGCCCGTCCACCGGGCCGCCGTTACGCTTGCAGCGAATTTCGCTTCCTATATAGCCCCTGCCTAATTTTATCTATACAAAAGTCCGGCAGGCCACAACAAAACGGGGCGGCACCCGTCCCCGCTTCCTTGCGGCTTTGCTTGGCCGCGCTGTTGACCTGTTTTCTGTGAAAATGCAGGCCTGACGCGGATTTTCATCCATGGGTGGAGGGCAGATCGCGCTGCCCATGAAACGTTTCTGTTTTTCCAGGCTGCCGCTTACCAACCGACACAAGCACAACCGACAATAATCAATAAAATAAACAAGACGATCACAAGTGTATAACCGCTGCTGACAAAACCGCTCATGGCGGGCACCTCCCTTATGGATTGACGGGACCATCATATGCGCCCGCCCGCCCAAATGGCCGGGCAAATGCCCATTTTTTTCCGAAAAACCCTTATTTTTCTTTCGTTCCCGTCTCCCCAGCCTTTTCGTTTGAAATAGAGGGCGATAAGCGCGGCGACAGTGGCTATAAGGAGCAATGCGAGCGGATAACCGTAGCTCCATTTCAGCTCCGGCATGAACGTAAAATTCATGCCATAGATGCTGGCAATAAACGTCATCGGTAAAAAATGACGCTCTCGACGGTTGGGATGTCCGTTCCGTCGATCAGCCGTTTTTGGGCGAATGGGTGGAGCGACCCTGACGAGAGAAGGCGCTCTAAATCCGGTCGGGATGCGGCAGTGAAATGGAGCCAGCATGACCGGTTGCCCGCCGGCGCATAGCGCCTGTATGCGTCATCGACTGCCGGATGAAAGTGTTGTTGCATCGCCATCCATTGACGTCCTTTCTGTCATAAACCGTTCTAATCTGTTTGCTGGTTGCGAAAAAACTAGTCGTCAAAGGCGAGGATGGCTTCTGCTAGGCCGCGGCGCGCCAACGGACGATTTTCCATCACCGTCGGAGCTTCGCCGCGACCATTTTCCCGTGCGGACCCGTACCCTTTCTTGTTCTCTTCAAGGGAGCGCCGCCAACCGTAGCGGAAGCGATCGACCAACCGTCCAGCCTGATCTAACCTTGCCGTTTTGCGCGCGATTGCGGCTCAACGTGAACGTGCGTAGCTTGGATGTTGTGGCGCTTTTTCATTAAGCGCTCCACCTCGTCGGCGATCTCATGGCTTTTCGCCACCGTCAAGTGCGAGTCGACGCGAATCGTGACTTCGAGCACCACCTCATTGCCAAGCAAGCGAGCTTTAATATCGGCGACATCGCGAACGCCGCCAACCGCGGCGATTTCGTCTCTGTAAACCGCGAGCTTCCGCTCATCAAAACCGTCCGTCAGCGTATGCGCCGTATCGACAAACACGTCCCATGCCGTCTTGCAAATGACCGCGCCGATGACGAGCGCCGCCAATGGATCGAGCCACGGCCATTCGAAGCGGGCGCCGATGACACCCACGGCCGCCCCGACGCTCACGAGCGCGTCCGACAAATTGTCTTTCGCCACCGCCGCCAGCGCCGCGCTGTTCGTCTGGCGGGCGAGCCGCCGATTGATCGCGTAAATGCCCGTCATCAGCGCCGCTGAAACAGCAGCGGCCGCCCCGGCCAACGGATCGGGCGCCGCCGTTGTTTCCTCTTGAAACAGCGAGCGGGCGCCGCCGGCAATGACATCGATGCCAATCGACACCATCAAAAAGGCGGCCAGCAGGGAAGAGATGTTCTCCGCGCGCGAGTGTCCGTACGGGTGGTTGCGATCGCGCGGTTTTTTGGCGATTTTCATGCCGACATAAACAGCCAAAGAAGCAATGATGTCGCTGAAATTATTCCAGCCATCGGCTTTCAGTCCATCCGAACCGGTCGCCTCCCCAACCAGCAGCTTGCCGGCGGCAAGCAAAAGATAGACGACGATGCTCAAGAACGCCCCAGCCTCGGGCCGCTGTTTCCATTCCATATCCTTCACCAACCTAACGAATCTGATCGTTGCATGTATCAGTGTACCAGCTGAGAGGCGGTTGGGTCTACAGCAAGAAAATTTCCTTGCTGCACAAGTATAAAGACAAGCAAACTTTTTTTCCTAAAGGCAAAAAGAAGGGCGCCCGCGTATGATAAACTAAATCGAAGCGAAAGGAAGGAAGTCGATGCCTTCGTACTTGGATTGGCTGGCGGACATGGGAATTGACGGTGCCCATCCCGGTGGCTTTGAGTTAACAAAACAAATCTTACGTAAACTTAACATTGGCCGCGCCACATCCGTGCTCGATGTCGGGTGCGGAACCGGCCAGACAGCCGCGTATATCGCCAAGCAGTATCGGGCGGACGTTGCCGCCATTGACCTCCATCCGACGATGATCGCCAAGGCCCAACAGCACTTCGCCGCCCTGAAAGTTCCCGTCCAGCTGCAGCGCGCATCCGTCGAAGCGCTGCCGTTTCCTGCTGAAACGTTTGATCTCGTTCTTTCTGAATCGGTGCTCGCCTTCGTGTCCCTAAAAGAAGCGCTCGCCGAAATCTGGCGCGTGCTGAAACAAGGCGGCACATTCATCGGCATTGAAGCCTGTCATCAACGGCTGTCAGCCGCCGAACAGCAACGCATCGCCGCCTTTTACGGCTTTAGGCAGCTGTTGACGCCGGTGGAATGGAAAGAGGCGCTTCGTCAGAGCGAATTCCGTTGCCGGCATTTTTCCTATGCAGCGGCAGCAGAAGCGCCGCCCAACGCTGCCCCGATCATGATCGCCTTTCCGCCGGCGCCGGAAGCAGAACGCATATGGCAGACGCATCAACAGTTGACCGCTCAATTTGGCGATCGGCTTGGTTATTGCCTTTTTTGGTGTGAAAAGCCGCTTTCCGACGCCCTCTCCCAATGAACGACCTGCGCGCGAAGGCCCATGCTGCGCTGCCCGCGACAGCGGAGAACATCAAGCAGCAAGGGGCGAGGAAAAGAACGCGTTGTACAGCCGTTTCCTGCGATGCGGGATCGGTCAAAACGGCAGCGCCTCTCCATCCGACGCGCGCCGCCACCTGACACCGGCGCTGCCGCGGCGTTTGGGCTCAAGAGGCGCCAAAGAGCTCTCCACCGCTGATCAGCGCGAAAAAGAAAGAGGTTCCGCCATGAGCGGAACCCCTTTTTCATGAATTGACACGCCGAACGCGACCGGTTCTGGAAGGGCGGTGATGTAAGGAAATAACATGGCAAACCCATATGGATGACATTTCCATCCTCCTAGACATCTCCACCGCGGCTGGCTACACTTTTTTCACCATTCGAAAATATTCTTCGAGCGTCAAGCCGCGCTCTTTCATCACCGCCGCTGCCTTTTTCCCGACATAACGGATGTGCCAAGGTTCATACTCGTAACCGGTCACCGCTTCCTTTCCTTTCGGATAGCGGATGATAAACCCGTACTCATGCGCATGGGCGGCAACCCATCTCCCTTCTTTGGTCGCGCCGAATGCCGACGTCAGCTGATAACCGGCCGAACGGCTGCTAATGTCGACGGCCAAACCGGTCTGATGTTCGCTTTGCCCCGGGTGAGCGACAGCTTGAACCGCTTGTTTCTCGCCTTTTTTCCGCACTTCTTCAGCAAAAATCGCCTGCTGCCGCTCATACGACCGATAGGCGGACACAGCCACCAGCTTTACGCCGGCGCGGCGGGCAGCGGCAAACATTTCCTCCAAGGCCGCCGCCGCTTCCGCTCGCATATACCGCTTTTCCGCCTTCGGGTCAGCAAAGGAAAACGGCACGCGCGGCACCACTAAATCGGCCGGCTTATAGCCCGGCGGAAGCGACTGCTCTTTATTGACAAGCACCAAAATGTTGTCCGGATTCATGATCACTTTTTGTCCGTTTTGCACTTTGACGATATTCCAATAGTTCTCCTCAAGCTGCAAGTCAGAAGCGGCCGGATGAGGGGAATGTGAGGATGCACCCGGCTGACCGCCATTCGCTGCCGGCGGCGTCCCGCCGCTTGGTGGGCTTTTTGGGCCGTCTGGCGTTTCCCCTGATCGATCGCTCGGCGCCGCACTCCCCGGCGGCTGTCCCGACGAGCCGGCCGTGTGGTGATCGGCGCGTTCCCCTGCTTGACAGCCGGCGAGCAATAAGCACGCCAGCATTGCCGCTTGCCATGGCTGTTTCATCGATTTTTTCCCCTTTTCGTTCGAGGCCGCTTTCACACCTCATCACACTCCGCTGCGGATGGCGGCCTCCAGTGCTACTTCCATCATATCATGAAACGTCGTTTGCCGCTCTTCGGCGGTCGTTTCCTCACCAGTGAGAATATGATCGCTCACGGTCAGCACAGACAGCGCGCGGCAACCGAACTTGGCCGCCAGCGTATAGAGCGCCGCCGTCTCCATCTCGACCGCCAAGACGCCATAGCGAGCCCACGTTTCCCAGTTCGGCTCATCGTTGTAAAACATATCAGCAGTAAAAACATTGCCGACTTTGAGCGCCAACCCTTTTTCAACACCCGCGTCATAGGCGGTCCGCAGCAACTGAAAGTCAGCGGTCGGCGCATAATCGCGGCCGCGGAAAATGAGCCGATTCATGTTCGAATCGGTCGAAGCACTCATCGCCAAAATGACGTCGCGCACGCGCACATCCGGCTGAATCGCCCCGCACGTTCCAACGCGGATGAGCGTTTTCACCCCATAGCTTTGGATGAGCTCGTTGACATAAATAGAAATGGAAGGAACGCCCATGCCCGTTCCTTGCACTGAAATGCGGTGCCCTTTGTACGTGCCCGTAAACCCGAGCATGCCGCGCACTTCGTTATAGCATACCGCTTCCTCAAGGAACGTTTCCGCGATGTATTTGGCGCGCAGCGGATCGCCCGGCAACAAAATGCGCTCCGCAATTTCCCCTTGTTTTGCTCCGATGTGGACGCTCAACGGAATTCCTCCTTTGATGATCTCATCAGTCGATGCTCTCGTTTATCATATCACATCTTTGCGAAAAATGGCAGTCTTCCTTGAGAGTAGCGACAGCGGCGGGCGGGCACACGATGAAGGCCGGCATCAGCGGGAAAGGAGGGGCAGGAACGATGAAAAAGAAACTGGCGCAAGCCGTTGAATACGCCAACAAAACCAATCCGTCATCCAAATCGAACAACCAACCATCGACATCCAAAAAGGAAAAGACAAAATTTTAAGGGAGAGCCGCTCTCCCTTTTTCAAGATGTTTTGGAACGACGGTCATCGCCGCGATGACGGCGCGCCAAATATCGTTCGTTAATATACAGCACTTTTTTGTCTTCGCTGCGCGTATATTTTTTCTCGCGCTCGCGCCATCTAGCAGCGAGCCAGCAGGCAAACAAGTAAAGGGGCAAGACAAGCTGCATCGCACCGGCGAACACGTACCAAAAACCGCTGATGTCCGCCAAGTCGCGCAAATAAATGCCGATGCCGCTCCACCGGTAATACGAAGCCGCGACGACAGCAGCGATGACGACAATATTGACGGCATGGAGAAACGGAACGTTCCTCCAGCGGAACAACACCCGCTCGACTTGCCCTTTCAGCCAAAGCAACCCTGCGATCAAAGCACCGCATAATAGCAGCGATAACGCTAGTGCGGTCATCGTTTCGTCCCCTTCCCTCTTTTTTGCGCGCCCGCCTGCAAACATTTTCCGCCGATGAACCGCCGCCAGCCCGCATACACTACCCATGACAACGGTTCAAGGAGGGAAAACAATGGGCAAAAAGCACCGCAACCGCATCAACGGGCAGAAAAAGAACAACCATATCCCAAAGGAAGCGTTAATCGCTGAAGACGCCGCGCACGCCAAAGAGTACTCCGCCGCCGGCGGCCGAAAAAACGGGCCGGGTCATCACCAGCATCCAGAATCATAGCCAACCGCGGGGGTGTCCCAAAAGGACTGGGACACCCTCTCTCATCGCTATATAGAAGCACCAGCCGCTTTCCTGCCACAGTCGTGTCTTTCTTGAGGGCAGGTCGCTTTTTCGGCCAGCCCCTATTGCGATTCCGCCGGTTCGGTTTCATCCCAGGCGAGCGTGACGACTCTCGTATAGTCCCCGCGCTCGATCTCTTCTTTCGTCGCCGGTTCGTTCAGCTCCTCGTCGTCATCGATGCCCGGCGCCACTGTCGGCACGTCACGCCGCTGACGGCGAAATTCCATCGCCTTCGCCCCCTTTCCTTTCTTATCCGTTCCCTAAAGCGTCGGGCTTTATTCGACATTTTTCTTTTATTATACCATTTTCGCTCGCAGCAGGCGACTATCTTTTTGAATATTCCGTCAACAAGCATCTTAGCGTTCGATATGAATATTCCGTCAACAAACCGCTTGACGTTCGACTCGTTTCCAGCCGTCAGGGCAAAGGCGATAGTACGTTTGTCCTTTCCGCCCTTCATCAATCAAGACGATATCCCCCGTCCCCATAAATCGGGCTTGGCAATGTTTCGGCATCAAATCGGCAACATTGAACGTCCGATAGATGATCGACAGCGCCTCATCGTGGCTTGATGCCGTCACCGTCAGCCGGCACACTTGCCGATAGCCTTTTGGCTCCCCGCAACGCGGCGTTTGAAAAACGACGGCCTCGTACACGCGTTTGCTCACCCATCTCCGTTTCCCCCAGAAGCGAACCATCGTTTTCCTCTCCTTTCCCCTATAAATCGGTCATCTGTATCTTATACTATTGGTGACTGCCAGTGTCGATTCCTTCAGCAAAACCGCCCGTCTTTTGTCGAAAGGATTCCATTGAACGAAATCAAAGCCCTTCTACCTAACGAAAGGAGAGACGATCGATGCCCTTTCATCCGCTCGATTGGCTGCGCCACCCGCTGCAGCATGCCTATCGCTCTTTTTTGTACCGCCATCCGGTCCGCCTCGCCGACGCCGGTTTGCTTCACGAACTGATCGCTCGCCGCGCCGCCCGGCCGCCTCGCCCCGCGCGTCCGGAAGAGGAGGCGATCATCGCCGCCGTCCGGCGGGCGACAGCGGAACAAAACCGCAACAACGTCACGCGCACCGCCGCTTACTTGGCCATGTTCGAGCGCTATCCCGAACTGCACTGGGCGTTTTTGGCCCATCTTGTCTCACGCAACGGCGGCTGGAATATGACCGACTTGCGCGGCGGTTTGCTGCCGCGCTTGTTGCCGAACGAAATGATCGCTCCCCTTTTTCTGTTTTTGGAGCGGGCCAACGCGTTAATTTTTCATGACGCTTATCCGCAGCTTCTGCTGTATGCGGAAAGCAAGCGCAGAAGAACGCCGCTCTTTCACCTGTTGCCGGCATTGGGCGTGTCCTCGTTTATGCAGCCGCTGTGGGAACTTTTTTGGCACACCGGGGACGCCCCGCTTCTCACGGTTGCCTTGATCGTGAACGAACAATACTACATCCAGCTCCGCGTCGTCGAGCACCCGTTTTTCCGCGCCCGCGTGCTGTCAAGCTGGCCGTTTATCGTCGAGCAATGGCTTGGTTTCAACGATGTGCTCATCCCGTTTGAGCAAAACGGCCGCGTCAATCTAGCGGGCACGACGGTGCGTGATTTCATCGATGTCCACCACCGCATTCATATCGGCAAAACGCTGTACAGCTTGCTTTTATTCGATGCTCGGCTGTTCCGCGGCGCTGTTCGGTTTGCCCGCCGCGTCCCCCATAGCGGCTCCCGCGCTGATGTTTGGCCGCAGCGGTTTACCGCCGACCGCGGCGGACACCGCCTTTACAGCCCAACGCTGGAATCCGTGTGGCCCGATCTCATTCATTCGTTTTCCGATCAGCGCGACTGGTTCACGGATCATACGATCGTCCGCGCCCTTGAAACGCTTCCGCTCCCGGCTTCCGGCGACATGAACGGCCGCTACGAGCGGCATTTGGCCATGATGAAAGCCGCCGCTCAGGCGGCCGAGTGAGCTTTCCTCATGGCTTTCTTTCGCCAAGACGACAAAAACGACGAGCTGTCACTCGTCGTCGACATCGATTTCCTCATCAATCAGGCACTTTTCCAGCAAATAGTCAAACGTAATGTCAGCCAGTTCCGCGAGCTCCTCTTGCGTCGGCACAAATCCGCGGCGGATCAGCTGTTCATAAAAAAACTCCGCGATTTCTTCCGTGTCGATCACCACTTCAATTTCCTTCACTGCCTCTCGCCCCCTTTGTAATGTTGTATGTCACGGCTTTCTCCTTTATGTCAAAAATGACGCTGTTCTATCTTCGTTCTCTTCCCCATATGTATGTATTGACCATACGAAAACATGGAGGCGAAACCGATGGACAAGCCAACAGCGGCGGACAAAATGATGGAAACAGTCGTCAACGGGCTCGGCGCACTGGTCATGTGGGCTGGCGTTCCTTATTTTCTCTTCATCCTTTATCAGTTTCTATGTTTTGGTGATTGACGATCGTTCGTAGACGTTGGACAACCGTTTCCATCATTTGTTTATATTGTTCATCCCCGAACCATTCGTACAGCGCTTTATAATCATTGTACACATCGAGCAGTTCATCAACAGACGGCCCGCTGCTTCGGTTGTCGGCCGGCAGCGGCCAAAGTGCTGGCATCGCGATGACAATATCCTGCACGAGCGTGACGGACGTCTCTTCTCCTAGGGCCACCGGAATAATGTCTTCAAGCGGCACTTCAATCTCCCATCCGTCCGTCAACCGCTTCAACTCGTAAATCGTCTCTTCCCATCCTTCCCCGTAGTAGCGGTAAATTTCCGTCCGCACGCCGACGACTTTAAACAAATGGCCGCCATAATCACGGACGCGGACGATCTCGCCAAGGAAAAACGGCAGTTCGATTTCGACCTCCTCGACGATCCATAAATCACCGGCAAACTCGGACAAGGCAACGAGCGCTTGCTCAGCAAACAAGCTATGGCTATGGTTGATTTCATATAAAAACGTGCCGTCAACCTGCTGAATGCCGGTGACGGTTCCGACCGTTCCGTACAATGTGTTGACGACGACATCGCCAATGGAAAACTTCGGGCGTTTCGGCGCGCTCATCGGCATCTCCCACCCTTTTGAACAAATGGTTAGTATAGTATATGCAAGGCAAACGAGGTGGACACCTTCTGGCGCGCGGAAAAAGACGTTGTGAAAGCGCTCCCATAAACAAAGCGGGAACGCCTCCTTACGATGCGGCGACCGCCCCCGCTGTCAGCGGGCTCGTGGCGACGCCTCATACACAAACTGCTCCCACAGTTCATCAAAGACGGCCATGCTTTCCAAATAATCGCCGTTCAACTCTAAATAGCCGCTTAGCTCTTCGTAATCGACCGATCCTTTCGGAAAACTATGGTCAGCATACGCCCCGTTCGCAAAACGAACGATCGGGTCTTCCGCATGCCCATAACGGAAACGCAATAAGTAGCGGTAAAATGTTTTTTCCATATTCCCCCATTCCTTTCCTTTCTCTTTGTTGCTATTATAATGAGCGCCGAACGGTTTGTGAAGTCGTTTTTTGCCTCTCGTATTGCCATCGTACGCAACAAGCGCTTTTTTCATGCCAATGATGGGCCGACCGGCAGCGCCAGCGGAAACGGAAGTTGGCCATTCGGTCCGCTAAGCGCGGGCAAAATAGGTGCGGGGCGTGAAAAAAGACGCTCCCGGCAACAAGGAAGCGTCTTTCCATCGTCCTTTATATCCATGCCTTTTCGCCGACTTCGGCCTGTGGCACCGGGGCAAACTCTATCTCAAATCCAAGGTCCTCAAGCATCTGATAGTCTGCCGATTTTTCTTGTCCGGCGGTCGTCAAATAGTCGCCGACAAAGATCGAGTTGGCGGCATACAGCCCGAGCGGCTGGAGCGAGCGCAAATTCACTTCCCGTCCGCCGGCGATGCGGATTTCTTTTGTCGGGTTGATATAGCGGAACAGCGCCAGCACCTTCAAACAGTAGCGCGGGTTCAGTTCGTTCGTCCCCGCCAGCGGTGTGCCGTCAATCGCATGCAAAAAGTTGATGGGAATGGAGTCGGCGTCAAGCGCCCGCAGGCTGCGCGCCATGTCGACGACATCTCGCTTCGTCTCTTTCATGCCGATAATGACCCCGGAACAAGGCGAAATCCCGGCTTCTTTCACCGTTTCCACCGTCCGCACCCGATCGTCATATGTATGGGACGTCGTAATGTTCGGGTGGTGCTCTTTCGACGTGTTGATGTTGTGATTGTAGCGATCCACCCCCGCCTCTTTCAGCCGCGCAGCCTGCTCCGGCTTTAAGATCCCCAGGCAGGCGCACACTTTCAGCCCAAACCGCTCCTTAATTTCCTTGACCGCAGACACAACGATGTCGATCTCTTTATCGCTTGGCCCGCGCCCGCTTGCCACGATGCAGTAGGTGCCAATTTGCAGGCGATACGCCTCTTCCGCGCCGCGAATGAGCGTTTCTTTATTGACCATTTTATACGTTTGGACCGGCGCGGTTGAAATCGATGATTGCGAGCAATATCCGCAGTTTTCCGGACAGAGCCCGGACTTGGCGTTGATGATCATATTCAGTTTCACTTTGTTGCCGTAATAGGCGCGGCGGATGTGATACGCCCCTTGCATTAAGGCAAGCAGCTCCTCATCCGGACAGTCGAGAATCGCCAGCGCCTCGTCATCCGTCAACTCATGCCCTGCTAACACGCGTTCTGCCAATTCCATCCAATTCCCCATCGTTCCGCTCCCCTTTCCACTTCGTTACATTTATCGTAGGGCACGGCGTGGAGTTTTGTCAACCTATTTAATGATTAAGTTTACTATTTTCACAAAAAACACCCATGATTAAATTTTACTCCTCACCTAGGCATGAAAATCCATTTCTCCTTACCATAATGAATGATGAATGCAAACAGTTTGAAAAGACGTGCTTTTTAATAGTGGTTCGACCCTGTGCAAAACTGTTTGTGTCCATTGTGACTGATAAATAAAACTGAACAGAATTCAATTAAATGAACCTCCCCCACCTACACTTCGCTTAGAAGTGGGAGACTTCTCGGGGGGATATGTTAAATCCACATTATTATGAAGCGACATGGACGTGATCGCAATGGAGGAATCAACCGTTGTCGGCGAAATTTAGGTCATTGGTGGCTCGCTGGGGAAAGAAAAAAGCACTCGTTGCGATCGCGCACTGAATGCTTGTCACCATTTACTGCATGCTTTCCCGAAAAGAACTGTTTCGAAAGCCACAAGTAAATTAGTATACTGTAGATGAGCAAATTCGCTAACATAAATTTACAAACAAATAAAAAAGGAGACATGAACCCGATTCCTTGGTTAGAATCGATGTACCACCAACTACCCACAAGGAGGTTCATGCCTCATGGTTACTACGCCCACCGCTGGACGATCGAATGCGTTTTCCGGCAGGCCAAAGACCAGCTGAAGCCAGGTGGTACCGTGTTCGCCACGTTCTGGTGGTGAAACGGTATGGGGCCGTGGTGCTGTTCGCCTGCGTATCCAGCATCGCGGAATCTCAACAAGACATCTCTTCCGGACTGGAGCTTCTTCGCTCTCGGAAAGGACACAGCGTCGTATTGCGCTTCAAAAAAAGCAATGGTACGGCGGATGGAAACTGCACCTTCAATTGACCGATCAAGGTTTGCCAATGGGATATGTGGTGACGGAAGCCTCCTGCCGCGATCGAATCGCAGCCGAAAGCGTGATAATCCAAATTCCTCATCCCTATCACCTCGGGGACAAGGGGTTCATTAGACGCGACTGGCAAAAAAGGCTATACGAAGCATACCCAATGGCGCTTTGGACTCCGTCTCGAAAAAACCAGAACCATCACCCGTCCGGGGCATGGGAGAAGTGGATCCAACCAAAACGTAAAAATGATCGGACGGTGTTCTTGGTTCTGGTTGACCAATACCGGATTACAGAGATTCGAGCGAATTCCATGATCGGATTTGACGTAGCGCTCGACGGCATATGGTTAGCCTATTCACTGGCCACACTCGGGCTAGTTGAGTTCTAATGCTCAACAGCACCACGGGTAAAGTGATAATTTACGATTATCCTTTAACAGAATAGAAAGCATATATACCTAAAGCCATCAATACTAAAAATAGTGATATTACTGAAAGGAGTATAACCATCCATTTTTTTTCAACATTACTCCCCCCAAAAATAGGTTCATCACCGCAACACGCACTTGATAAATGATACACTTGTCTGAACAAGTATATGCCAAAATATTAGTTTGTTAGTTTTTGGAAGCATAAGCTTTTGGTAAAGAAGCAAAAAATATTATTTAGTGTAAAAATATCCGCTCTCTACTCCGTTTT
>NZ_JPYA01000092.1 GCF_000750005.1 Geobacillus icigianus
CCACAGATCAAGCACAGGTTTGACAATATTAAAAAGCAAGCAGATGAAGTGGGAATCCCGTGCCGGCCGATTCCGCCCCAAGCGTATACGCCTTTAGGAGGACCTGCGTTATACAAAGCATTAAAAGAATTGATTAAGTAAATGAAATAATATTTCAATTAAGAAGGGTTTAAAATGGGGGGATAATTTTGAGCAAATTTACTGATTTTCTTGAACAAAAGGTTTCAAATCCGATGGCAAGATTAGCAGAGCAAAGACATCTTTTAGCCATTCGCGATGGTGTTGTTTCTGCTCTTCCTTTTATTATTGTCGGTTCATTTTTTTTGGTTTTTGCGTTTCCTCCTTTGCCTGAAAAATGGAAGGTTACTCAATGGTTGACAGCACATGCGACTGAGATTTTAATACCTTACCGGATGACAATGTTTATTATGTCTTTCTACATTGCTTTCGGGATTGGATATAATTTGGCAAATTCTTATAAAGTGGATCCGTTATCCGGTGGATTGATTGCCGTTTCGGCTTTGTTGTTAACCATTACTCCTACTGTCGTTGAAAAGCTGGGTTTTGTCATGCCAATGCAGTATCTCGGCGGACAAGGTTTGTTTGTGACAATATTGGTATCGATTGTTTCGGTTGAAATCTTTAGATTTTGCAAGCAAAGGAACATCACAATAAAATTGCCGAAACAGGTACCTGTATCTGTTAGCAGATCTTTTGAAGCGCTTATTCCGGTTGCGGTTGTTATTGTATTAATGTCCATTATTACTGTGGCAATGGGGGTTAACCTCCATGAGATTGTCCAAACAATTACTTCACCGCTTGTTAAGGTTGGTGACAGTTTATTTGGTGTTTTAGTTCCTGTTTTTCTTATTACCTTCTTCTGGTCTTTTGGTATTCATGGTGTTTCTATTGTCGGTTCGGTGGCTCGTCCGTTTTGGGAAATGTATTTGGCTGAAAATGCTGAAGCGGTTGCACAAGGAGCAAGCAAAATTCCCCATGTTGCTCCCGAACCTTTATATCAATGGTTTATCTGGATTGGCGGTTCCGGCGCAACGTTGGGCTTGGTAATCACAATGTTAATATTTTCAAAATCAAAATATATGAAAAATTTGGCAAGAACAGCTGTGGTACCTAGCATTTTTAACATAAACGAACCTATTATTTTTGGTATCCCGATTGTTTTGAACCCGACATTAATTATCCCGTTTATTATAACTCCTATCGTTACTTCCACCATTGCATACTTTGCAACTTCCGTAGGTTTAGTGAAACCAATGTATGTTAAAGCGCCATGGACTTTGCCCGCACCGATCGGTGCTTACTTGGCCACTGGCGGAGATTGGAGAGCAATCCTATTGGTGATCATCAACGTGATTATATCCTTCCTACTATATTTGCCGTTCTTTAAAATGTACGATAAAAAACTGTTGGATTTAGAAAACGAATGCAATCAACAAGTGGAATCGGATAATAATACGAATGTTCAAGCATAAGGGAATCGGTATGATTCCTTTTTTACTTTAGGGGGATGTCTGTTAAAGCCGATGATAAAATCTTCAATATAGCCGGAATAAAATTCCCCACTTGCAATAGAACCATAGTGTCAATGAGAGGAGCTATGGTTCATGATTACGAAAGGGAAATCTTTCATGATCAAAGAGATGTATGAAAAGGGAGTGAGTATTTCCAATATTGCGAGAGAATGGGGGATCGATTGGAAAACCGTCCGAAAATATATTCGCTCCTCCCTTTGTTCGCGAGGCCACCAAGCGAAGCGCGGTAGGAAAAAGCGGATCTCATGCAAAAAGGACTCTCTCCCTGCTATGATACTGATTGTTGACACCAACCGAAAACAGGAGGGAGAGCGTCCATGAAACGTCTTACCACAGAATGGCCTTTATGAAAAGAGCTAGAGGAACCATTGTTGAGAACTCTTCAAAACGTGTTTGCTCCCCTGTTGGTGGCCCCTGTCTCGCTGCCCCACCCTGTTTCCCAACGGTATGGCCGGGTGCTGTTGGTGGAAGTCAAGGGGTGGAGACGGCCGGCATGCGTCCGATGGGCCACGCCGAGAGTGTGATGAGCCGGTTCGCGTACCGGGTGAAATCCCGCCGCAGCTGGAAGGACCAAGGACTTTGGGCGTTACTGAAGGCGATGGTGGCCTAAATCGACGGAATAGGGTGGAGAACGGGGCAGTTGGAGGAGAAAGAGCCCCAGAGGGCAGCCTCGGCCCCGCCGAAGCTGGAGCGGATCAAACAGGCCAAACGGAAGGCAGGGCGGTTGTTGGCGGAGGTGATGCGCCAGAACATCCCGTGTCTTCAGCGGTCATCGGGGACGCCGATCTACCAAGCATTGTCGGCGCTTCGGGACGGTGGATAGATGTAAAAAATGGATAGAAAAAACCATCTCTAAGATGAGGGATGAGAGTCCGAAAGCGCTTACGATAACAATTCCTAAAAATGGTCTACCAACCAGTTATCGATAACGCCCGTAGTAGACCGAAAAAATGTTCTCCACAGTATCCATTCAGCCCAATACTAGCGAGATTTTCAGAATCCAGCACCAATAGGGCATTTCCGGTATCGAAAACGCCCTAGGAGGAATGGAGAAGCGTTTGAAGAGACTCCCCACTTAGAAGTTTTTGC
>NZ_JPYA01000093.1 GCF_000750005.1 Geobacillus icigianus
TTTATAAAATAATGATAATCATTATCAAATAAAACAGGAAAGAACAGTCAAAATGTCAATGAAATCGTTATATATACATGCTCATTGAAAAATGAACATTTGGCTTCTCCTGCAACAAGCTTCCTCTCCCATGGCTTAGCTTGCAGGTTGAGCCACAGGATTTTTGGAGAAAATGTGCAGCGCTTAGCGTGTGCAGGATAACAGAGAGATGAACTCTTCATGTTGCATGTAATAGATCAAGAAGGAGGGAGATCATGGCCCAGTCTGGAACGATCAAGCAAGAGGGTGATGAATTTGCTTGGGATCGCTCGTTTTTTAGAATGCGGGAGATGCAGTTTATCAAAGAAGAAGGAGATTGGCGGATCGAACAGCAGCTTACAACTTCTCATGTACTGATGATCGTTAAAGATGGACAAGGACATTTTATGTTAAATAGTCACAGGTATCGACTGCGGCAGAATACTGTTTATATGTGCTCCCCTGGTGATACATATGGAATTGAAATAGAAGCAAGAAGTAAAATGTTCTTGTTTAAGTTTGACGTGTTTCAACGGAAAGGTTCAGGATATGAGTGCCTATCCGATCACGGGGAATGCTTTTTTCCGTTACAGGGGGAAATCTCTGTATTTCCTGCGGATCGGCTGATCTCGTTATGCGATGAAATTTATGATCATTGGCGAAGCGCGGATGAGCTGGAACGGTTTCACTGCCAGCTTGCTTTCCAACAGTTGCTTTATTATATCATGAAGCATCGATCCCCTTTTCCTAAAGAATCACGAACATCGCTAGAGGCCGCTAAGAACTATATGGAACGTTATTTTTATGAGAATTTGACAATTGAGCAATTAGCAAGGATATCCAATATTAGTCCTAAATATTTTGTTGATTTGTTCAAAAAAACGTATGGAATGAGCGCAATGGATTATTTAACAGAGCTTCGGCTGAATAAGGCGAAGCGTCTGATGGCTCAATCTGACGCTAAACTGCGTGATATCGCCCATCAGGTTGGTTATCATGATGAATTTTACTTTAGCCGTAAATTTAAAAAGAAGGTAGGGGTTACGCCGACTGCTTATATGAAAAGCCGTCGGCGAAAAATTGCTGCTTATACGTCTCCGATTACCGGCCAATTGCTTGCATTAAAGATTATTCCTTATGCGGCGCCGCTTCATCCGAAATGGACGGCTTATTATTATAAAATATACCGTGACGATATTTCTGTCCCTCTCAGTGCTTATCGCAAAAATCAAGATTGGGAATCGAAAGTTGAGGCTTTGTCCCATAAGCGGCCGGATGTGATTATTAGCACAGACGATCTCGAAAAGATGGAGAAGGTGAGGCTTGAACAGATTGCTCCTATTTTTTATGTTCCGTGGACTGAGAAAAACTGGCGGGAGCAGCTGATGCTGACGGCTGAATTTTTAGGAGAAGAGAAGGAAGCAGAGAACTGGCTTCAAATGTATGATCGAAAGGTGAAGTTTGCTAGACAACAGCTAAAGAGGGAAGTTGGAGAGGACACATTTTTAGTCGTACGCATCTCGAAGCAGCATTTATATGCTCATTGCAATCGTAGTATATTAGAGGTGTTTTATCAGGATTTGCAAATGAATGCCGCGTATCCTAAAAGCGGTGCTTACAACGAGCCGATTGCGCTCGATCAGCTTGCCCAAATAGATGCGGATCGTTTGTTGCTATTAATTAGGCAGGAAGAAGAAACGTTAGCTTTTTGGAATCAATTGCAATATTCACTTCCATGGCAAGAACTGAAAGCGGTTCGCCACCATCAGGTATATGTGCTTTCTTCCGATCCATGGGTGGAGTACTCGGCATATGCCCATGATCGAATTATTGATGAATCGTTAAAGTTTTTTTCTGGAATTTGTCCAAAATGAATTTCGGATACTGTCCATGTTCAGGGTAGAAGATCTAAATTATAATCATAAATGATAATGATTATCACCAAGAGGATGAGGGGGGACTTAAGAGAGACATGAAGAGAAACTATCTTTATCTATATAAGTTGAAATTTTGTTTTACATCCCGCTGATTACTGGACTCGTTCTATCATAATCAACTTGTACTTAGATGAAACGCGCAACGAAAATCGGGGGATAGCTTGAATAAAAAAACAAGAAACACAATCCAATTTGGAAAAGCATCAATGCTGTGAAAAACGATAAAGTGTTCCGTCAACGTTGTCGACCCGCTTGCACAAGGCGGCACAGCGTGGAGCAAAATCAATTTCTTGAAAGCAGCTGTGGAGAAGCTCGGCAACGAATAATACAAGGCAGGTAGCGTCAATATGCAATTAAGAATTTCTCCGTCAGCCCTGATTTTATGGCTTTCACCGGTTGCGATGGTGTTGATCATCATCGCATCTATTTTGTATGGGGCCAAAAATATAGATGCGTGGACTGTTTGGAAAGCGATAGTTGCTTTTGACCCGAATGATGTTAATCATCAAATTGTCAGGTATTCGAGACTGCCAAGGGCGATTGGTGCTCTTTTGATTGGTGCATTCCTTGCGATTTCAGGAGCGATTATGCAAGGGATGACAAGGAACTATTTAGCCTCTCCCTCCATTATGGGGGTTTCAGATGGTTCGGTTTTTGCAATTACACTTTGCATGATTATTCAGCCAGGCGCCTCTTCGCTTGAGATGATCATGTACTCGTTGGTTGGTTCAGCTGTTGCCGTAGGCTTCGTGTTCTGGATGGCCTCCGTCCTTCCCTATGGAATGTCGCCTGTTCGAATGGCCATTATTGGAACAATTATCGGAACCTTTTTGAGCAGCATATCAGCCGCTCTCTCTTCTTATTTTCAAGTTTCACAGGATGTGAGCTTTTGGTACAATGCCCGGCTGCATCAAATGGACCCTCATTTAATTAAATTGGCAATGCCCTTTGCCATTGTGGGTCTTGCTATTGCCATCATAATCTCTAAATCGATTACGATTTTGTCGTTGGGAGAGGAAATATCGGTCAGCTTAGGTCAGAAAACGATGGTGATCAAGGCCTTGGCGATCGCCAGCGTGGTTATCTTGACAGGCATTTCTGTTGCTTTGGCTGGCAATATCGGTTTCGTTGGTTTAATTATTCCTCATATGACAAGGTTTTTAGTAGGAGTTGATTATCGCCGAATTATTCCTTGTGCCGGTGCTCTTGGGGCGATCTTTTTGGCGCTTTCCGATATTTTAAGCCGATTTTTGAATTATCCGTTTGAAACACCGATCGGGGTCGTTACAGCTTTGATTGGTGTGCCTTTCTTTCTCTATTTAATTTATACGAGAGGGGGAGGGAAGGGTGCTTAATCATTCAGCCAAGCGCTATTGGTTGGTGTTATTTAGTAATATTGTAATTATATTGTTGGCTATTTATATTAGTCTAACAAATGGAGTATTTGATTTAAGTGTTCAAGATGTCTTAAAAACGCTGCTGCGAATGGATCCGGTTCCGGAGCATGATTTGGTGATTTTGGATTTCCGTCTGCCGCGTATTGTCATTGCTGCGTTGGTCGGTTTTGGATTAGGAGTGGCTGGGGCGACTATCCAAGGAATTAGCCGAAACGGGTTGGCTGATCCAGGAATTTTGGGCATTAATGCTGGGGCCGGGGCTATGATCGTCATTTTTATGCTTTTCTTTGGAGGTCACAGGATAGCGGAAAATGATTGGCTATCGATTTTAGCGATGCCGCTATTTGGGTGGGTTGGCGGATTGGGTGCCGCCCTGCTCATTTATCTATTTGCTCGACAGAATGGCCATTTAGATACGCAGCGCCTCATTCTTGTGGGAATTGCCGCGGGGTCTGGCTTTGGAGCTCTATCCTTATATTTATCGTTAAAGATGAATCCACAGGATTTTGAAATGGCGACAGTATGGCTTATGGGAAGCATTTGGAACGCCAATTGGCAATATGTTGTTGCTGTGTTTCCATGGATGATTTTGCTTGTTCCCATTATCATCAGTAAAGCTTATATTCTCGATTTGTTCCAATTAGGGGAAGAACATGCCAAAGGGTTAAGGGTTTCTACTGAAAAGGAAAAAAATATATTGCTACTGACGAGTATTGGGATTGTGAGTGCGTGTGTGTCTGTGGCTGGAAACATCGGTTTTGTTGGTTTGATTGCCCCCCATATCGCCAAGCGTCTCGTCGGCATTTATCATCAGCGCGTCATCCCTATTAGCGGAACGATTGGCATGTTGTTGGTAGTGGTTTCAGACTTTATTGCTAAAACAGTGTTTGCGCCTGTCGAACTGTCTGTTGGAATTGTCATTGCCATCATTGGTATTCCCTACTTCGTGTACTTGCTATTTAAAACGAAAGTGTAAGAGACGACTCGAAAACTGAAAAATGGAGGGGATGGAATGGGTTCTAAAAAAAGGGATTTATGTTCTTCAGCTGTTCATATAGCAGGTGTTAGTGAGTTCACAATTCCGCGAACGAAGCAGCGTCTGATGTATTCTCACTATGGGAATCGTGAGTATCGGATTTTTGTTGCACAACCTGATGCGGATCCACCTCCTTTGGGATTTCCCGTGATTTATGTACTTGATGCCAATTCGGTGTTTGGTACGATGGTGGAAGCGATGCGTGTGCAGGCAGGACGTCCTGATCGCACAGGAGTTGTTCCTGCGGTGATTGTTGGTATTGGTTATCCAACAGAAAAGCCATTTTCTCCTGCCCGTTTTTACGATTTTACCATGTCTGTTCCGGAAAGCGAATTACCTGCTCGTCCAGATGGAACCGCATGGCCGGAAATGGGAGGAGCAGAGGCTTTTTTGGAGTTTATTGAAACAGAACTGAAGCCTGAAATACAGCGAGAATTGCCAGTCGACCGGACGAAGCAGGCCATTTTTGGCCATTCTCTCGGTGGCCTCTTTGTTTTGCAGGTGCTTTTTACGAAACCGACTGCTTTCAGAACGTATATTGCTGGAAGTCCTTCGATTCATTGGAGTAAACAGCTGTTGCTTGAGGCAGAACAACGTTTTGTTGCTCGTATCACACATGAAACGCTCAACGTTGACGTACTTTTGGCGGCTGGAGAGTTGGAAAGAAGCCACAAAAGCCGAATTAACGCTCATGCTGAAGAACTGGTAAAACGCCTTTCCGCCTTTACTGATTTTGGGGTATATGTGGAGTTTCAGGAATTTGCCGGGGAAGGGCATGTCACAGTATTGCCGGCCCTCATCAGCCGAGCTCTACGATTTGTATCGAGAAACAGCATATAACCAATAATGATTTCGTCCTTAAGTTGCATCAAATATTTATTTATCTCAATTTCACACATTAGACAGTAAAAAGATTCATGTCATTCGAGGTGGCAAACAAAAAGGGCTCGGATAGGAAGGGATGAGCCTTTATTATTTTTTAGTTCGGATCAGTTCCTTCTCCATGAGAGCCATTCTCTTCCGTGAAAATGACGAACTGACGCGGATTTTCATCTTCGGGTGGAGGGCAGACCGCTGCCCATGGATCTTTTCTGTGCAAGTCCCATTGCAATTCATACGCGTTAACGTTGTCACCAGACCAAAGCGCGGAATTTCACATCTTTTGTTTCGATCACTTCCATCGCCCAGTTAATGCTTTTGTCATCTTTTTTGGTTAAGGGCTGGGAACCCTTTTGGATATAGAAAGCGGTCATAAGAAGCAATTCCTTAACCGTTAAGCCCTTGGACTTGGTAGCAGAATAGCTGCTTTTTGCCGTCTCCATTTTTGCACCGAAGCATTCCTCCGTGCAGGGGGATGCTTTTTATTATGTTTAACAATAAGAGTATCATCAAAATCAATAATTATTTATTGAAAAACGATAAATCGACGATTACAATAAAAGCAAAAACGAATCAGTGAGGTGCTTGCGGTGAAACGAGAAACGCTTTTTTTGAAGGTGGCCTTGGTGTTGATTGGCCTTCCGGTTCTGGCGTTGTGCTTGTTTTTGGTGCCGGTGCTTGCGAAGGTGGCGGTTAAGCTGGTGCCGGCGTTCCCTTGGATCAAGTATTTCGTTTATCTTGTGTTTGAGGTGTCCGCGCTGCCGTTTTATTTTGCGCTCTATCAGGCGTTTCGGCTGTTGACGTATATTGATCAAAACAGCGCGTTCTCTGAGCGGTCGGTCGAGGCGTTAAAGAAGATCAAATGTTGCGCCGTCGCCATCAGCGGGCTGCATCTGCTCGCTTTGCCGCTGTTTTATCTTTTTGCCGAAAAGGACGACGCTCCGGGGGTCATTTTCGTCGGGCTGCTGGTGCCGTTTGCGTCGCTCGTGATCGCTGTCTTTGCCGCTGTGCTGCAAAAGCTGCTGCAACAAGCCGTTGACATCAAACAAGAAAACGAGTTGACGATTTGAGGTGGATGACATGCCGATCATCGTGAATCTTGATGTCATGTTGGCGAAGCGGAAGATGAGCGTCACGGAGCTGTCGGAGAAAGTGGGGATTACGATGGCGAATTTGTCGATCTTGAAAAACGGAAAGGCGAAGGCGATCCGCTTTTCGACGTTGGAAGCCATTTGCAAGGCGCTCGACTGCCAGCCCGGGGACATTTTGGAGTACCGAAGTGACGAAGGGGAATCGCATTCGTAAGCGGGGGAGGGGACGGCTTGAAAGGGGAGAAATACGCGGCAGCGGCGGGGGAATGCCCGCCTTGCTGGCTGGCTGTGGTTTGGAGGTGTCTCTGTTCTGGAAAAGCGCGGCTCAGCAAAGCGTTTGTGCAGCTTGTTCGCTTCGGTTGGGCGCAGGCGTTGTCCTGCGTGTTTCCGGTCGTTATTTTTGCTTCACTGGCGCTGACGAAGCTCGCGCCGCTTCCTTTGTTGCCGAGGTATGACTGGCTGCTTGTCATTTGCCTTCTCATGCAATGGTGGATGGTGCGCTCCGGGCTGGAAACGCGCGATGAGCTCAAAGTCATCACTGTCTTTCACTTGATTGGGCTTGCATTAGAGCTGTTTAAGGTGCATATGGGTTCATGGTCGTATCCGGAGGAAGGATATACGAAACTGTTTGGCGTGCCGCTGTACAGCGGCTTCATGTACGCGAGCGTCGCGAGCTATCTTTGCCAAGCGTGGAGACGGCTGAAGGTGGAGCTCGTGCGCTGGCCGCCGTTTTGGCTGGTCGTTCCGTTGGCGGCGGCGATTTACGTGAACTTTTTTACCCACCATTATTGGATCGATGTTCGCTGGTGGCTGGCAGGCCTTGTGATTCTCGTTTTTTGGCGCTCGTGGGTCGCGTATGAGGTCGGGGGAATTCGGTATCGGATGCCGCTTGTTCTGTCCTTTTGGCTGATCGGTTTTTTCATTTGGGTCGCGGAAAACATCGCCACCTTTTTCGGGGCTTGGCAATATCCAAACCAAGCGAGGGCGTGGAGCCTCGTTCATGTCGGGAAAGTCAGCTCGTGGGTGTTGTTGGTCATTGTCAGTTTTCTCATCGTGGCGACGTTAAAGCAAGTGAAGGGCGGTGGAAAGGAAAAAACGGGCGGGACGTCCGCGGATGTAGCCCAAGCCGGGGCGGGCCGAGCAGAGGCCGCCCGCTGTTGAGGCGGCCTGGCTCTGGTTATCCGAGATGCGCCTTGATTTCTTCAATTTGGGCAAGGTGGCGTTGTTCATGGTAGCCGACAAATTCCACCCATTGCTTTAAGCTTAGGGGGCCGAAAACCGGATGCGGGAACGACTTGGCTTCCAGATCAGCCGGGTCGGCTTGCTCGACGATGTGACGCAGCCGCTGCCGCGATTGACGCAATTTTTCCTCCAATTCCCCCCACGTGAAACGCCGGTCGCTCGGGCGGGCGAAATCGGGCGCCTCCACTTTTTTGGAACGGTCAAGGGTGAGGTGGATCGGCTTTTCGCTGACGGGCTGGCTCGCGCCGCGCGTCAATGTCTGGGCGATCATGGCGGCGATCGATGTCTCGATAAGGTACAAATGTTCGAGCACTTGGGCGATCGTCCAACTCCCTTCAGCTACCCGGGTGTTGAGTTGTTCATCCGACAGAGCGGACACGCTTTCAATCAGCTGTCGGCGCACTTGTTCCTGATGATCCATGATTTTCCCTCGCTTCGGTCTGGATTTGACTTCATCGTACTATAAAGAAAGCGAGCCGTAAAGCCGTTTTGTGTTCGCTGTGATGACCGTTTTCACGCGCTCGCTCCCTTCGCCGTAATGCGCCGCTACGGTGCGGACAGAGTCAAATAAAAACAGCGGCGTCGTCGGTTTTCCGTGAAACGGACCGGCAAACGGCCATGGGCCGTCCGTTTCGAGAAGCAGCTGCTCGAGCGGGATGAGGGACAATAGCGCTTGGTCGCGCTCGCGGTAGCACACCTCGGGAGTGACGGAAATGTAGTAGCCGCACCGGACGATGCGTTGCACCGTCTTTGCGCTTGCCTTCAGCCAATGGAAATGAGCGTGCCGGACGCCAGCTTGCTGCACGATGGCCAAGGCGGTTTCGGCCCGGTCGTAGACGGCATGAAGCACGAGCGGCAAAGAGACATCGACGGCGATGGCGGCGATTTGCGCCAGCAAGTCGCAATAGCGAGGCAATTGGGCCGCTGCCTCGGCTGAGTAGTACGGCAGCCCGACTTCGCCAATGGCGGACAAAAGCGGCCGCGCTTGCTTGATGAGTGATGTCCATTCATTCCAATCGGCCGCGTTGGGCATGGGACGTTCCGGATGAAAGCCGATGGCGGCGTAGACGAAAGACGGAAACCGTTGCTTGAGCTCCAGCGTTCGGTGACTTGAGCGCAAGTCGGTTGAGACGGCGACGACGCCGGTAATGCCTGCCTCTTGCCAACGCTTGATTTGTTCGTCTACCCGGACGTATTGGTCAAGATGAAGATGGGCATCGATCATCGGCGCGACCTCCCCTGTCGCCGCAGCGTCCTAGAAGGCTGGTGAAAAACATTGGTTTCCTTTGGTCGATGAAAAAAAGTGTGCACTGTTGCAAGGCTTTTCTATTTGAAAAACGATGCTGGGAAGCGGTTGCGCGAGTAAATCACCACCCCTCTAGCGGCAGCCTCTTCATTCTTTGTCGATTTGATATTTGCGGATGCGGTATTGCAAGTTTTGTCGGCTTAGGCCAAGCGCTTTGGCGGTTTTGGTGATGTTGAAGCCGTGATGCTGCAGCGCCTTGCGGATGTAGTAAATTTCGACCTCTTCCATGTATCGGTCAAGCGGCAAAATATCATCCGTATCGAATAGAAAATCGGTCTTGGCCTCGTCAGGGGTAAGCTTGGCCCGGAAATACGCCGGAAGATGGGCGAGTGTGATCACCGTGTCTTGTTCCATCGTTTCCATCGTTTCGAAGATGACAGCCTCTAGTTCGCGCACATTGCCGGGCCAGCGGTAAGCGAGAAACGCTTCTTGCACATCCTCATCGAGCCCTTCCACCGTCAACCCATAGCGTTCGTTGCCTTGGCGGATGAAATGAGCGGCCAACGGCAAAATGTCCTCCCTTCTCTCGCGCAGCGGGGGCAACACGATGCAATGGACGGCGAGCTGGTAGTAAAGCGGCTTCAGCAGTTCCCCCGTTTGCACGGCGTCAATGGGGTCGCCGCTTGTCGAAGTGATGAGGCGGACATCGGCCCGAACAGGTTCATGGCCTTGGGCGCGGACAAACTGTTTTTCTTGCAGGAAACGGGCGAGTTTTTGTTGGAGCGGCAGACTTAACGAGTCAATGTCGTCAAGCAGGACGGTGCCGCCGTTCGCCTGTTCGAACAAGCCGGGCTGAATCTCGCCGTTTGCTTCGCTGCCAAACAGCATCGTTTCCAACCAGTCGTCGGGGAGCGACAAACACGTTTGCGCCAAAAACGGTTTGGCGCGCCGCTCGCTTTCATAGTGAATGCAAGAGGCGAGCAAATCTTTTCCCGTTCCTTTTTCGCCGATGAGCAGCACAGGCGCGTCAGAGCGGGCGGCATGGCGGGCTAGGCGGACCGCCGTTTGCATCGCCTCGCTTTGGCCGATGATGTCAGCCAGCGTTCGTCCCGGTTCGCTGCGCTGGTACTGCTCGGCGATCAGTTTGCGAAACTTTGTGACATCTTTGGCGATTTCCACTGCCCCGATGATGCGCCCGTCTTTCCGCAAAGGGTATGTTTGATTGACCGTTGTCACGGCTTGTCCTTTGTTATTGAAATACGTTTGCTGCTTGTTTCGAATGCTTTCGCCGGTGCGCAGCGCTTCAAGCAAGGTGCTCGGCTGCTCCGGATGAAAGCGGAAGACGTCTAAAATGTTTTTATCGAGCACATCTTCCACATCCATGCCCTCGATTTCCCGCATTTTTCGATTGTAAATAACCGTTTTTCCATGCTGATCGACAGCGTGGATGCCAAGGTCGATCATTTCGAGAATTTGCTCGTACATCGATAAAAGCGTTTCCATCTCCCGGTTCACGATCAGCACCTCTCTTTTCCTTGTATTATAGCATAAGCCATTGCGAAAAAGACGAATCTTCGATACGGAAGGAGAAATGGGGAAAATTTTTTTGCTAAATATATTGAAAATAGAAAAAAGAATCAACATAATAGAGATAGGAATCAGGTTTAATTGAAAAAATTTTT
>NZ_JPYA01000094.1 GCF_000750005.1 Geobacillus icigianus
ATACGAAGATCCTTCAATCCTATGTGTACCACCGTTATGGCATCTCCATTTCCCGCGAAGCCTTGCGAAAACTCTTGCATCGAAAAGGGCTTTCTTGGACCCGGCCGACCTACACGTTGGCAAAAGGAGACCCGGACCGGCAAAAAAACTTCGAGAGACAAATGGATCTGATAAAAAAAATTAATCGGTCCGGATTCCGTCCTGTTGTACATCGATGAAACGCCTATCCGGTCGTATCATGTACTGCGTACGACATGGTCGGAGGTTGGCCATCAAAAGCAAGTACCGACGTTCGGCCATCATGCCCACGTATCGCTGTTTGGCGCGGTTAACGTCCATGATGACGAAACGGTTCTTCATCCAGCAGGGGCGGCCAATGCGACAACGTTTTTGGATTTCCTGCGAGTTCTCAAAGAGCGTTACCCGGATCGGCTCATCGTCTTGGTGCTGGATAACGCCCGAATTCATCATGCCAAAATGGTGAGAGAGTGTTTGCGGGAAGAAGGACCGTGTTTTCACTTCATTTCCCTTCCTCCGTATTCTCCGCAACGGAATCCGATCGAACGCTTGTGGAAATGGCGGAAAGACACCGTCATCGCCAATGTGTTTCACAACGATCGAAACGATATCACTCAAGCCATTACACGAAAAGCGCGCGGCAACAAACACCAATAAGATATTTGCCATCCAAGCTACTTTTTTTGACATACATGTCGGGAGATGATAATATGTTTTATACAGAAGCCCTTCCCGAAGGTCGGGCTTCCGTTTGGATTTACTTGCGGCGCTTCTTTTTGGAGCGTCGCTTTTTCTTTTGGTTTCGTCCTTCTAGGAGGCTGGTGATTTAGTGCAAAAACGACTGATTCCGCTCATTTCTCAATTAGAAAAACCTTGCAGAATCCGCTTTCTCTTCTGAATGAAAATGCCGCCGATCGGGGTGTGACTGCGGTTTTTCACCGGCTTTCTAGGAAGGCGATAGTCGCTAGGACGAAACCGGCGATATTACAAAGTTTCTCGATGATGTCCAGCTGCGTTCCATGTCAATATATTAAGTACAACTTGTGGTGAAGATCCTTAAAAACTATGAATTTGAAATTTCCTCCAATAAATCTAAACTCCA
>NZ_JPYA01000095.1 GCF_000750005.1 Geobacillus icigianus
TCTTTTCATTTCAAGTTTATCACACGATGTCATCAACCGAGAAGTGAGTACACGAACAATGAGGTTTCTTGTGACCAAAACTTCTCGGGTTAAAATCATTATTGGTAAATATTTAGGGATTTGGCTGTTTTGGTTTTTTTGTATTTTTACATCCTTTGTTTTAATTGCATTCGTATCTAAAAACTTTTTATGGTGGGGCATCTTAGAATGTATGGGGTTTATTTCAGTAGCAATCGCCTATAACCTTGTTTTTTCCGTTATCTTTCCAAAACCAGCGATAACCATGTTTTTTGGTGTTGTTTTTGCCTTGGCTTTTCCAGTGTTAAGTTTTTTGGTAATCCATTCAAATAACGTTTTCATTAGTTGGTTTAAATTCTTTACTCCTTACTATTATGCTTTATTAGGTGATTTTTACATATTGGTAAATTTTGTTTATGCAATTGGGTTATTAATGCTTGGAATTGTGTTGTTTAACAGGAGGGATTTGTAATGAATGTGATAGAGGCTACAGGGATCACGAAGATTTATGGATCCAAAACAGTGGTAGATAATGTAGACTTAAAGGTAAAGAAGGGGGAAATTTATGGTTTTTTAGGAAGAAACGGTGCCGGTAAATCTACGTTTATCAATATAATTAATGGTATTATAAAACCTACTTCCGGAAGCTTTAAGTTGTTAGATGAACCAAATTTAAAAAAAGTTAAGCACCGTATTGGAGTTTTACCTGACTATTCAACATTTTATGACTCATTAACTGCTATAGATCATTTAAAATATTACGCAAAAATAAGTGGATATAAGGTTTCAACAGAGCATTGTGAATACATTTTAAAACGAGTCGGCTTACTGGAACATGCCCATAAAAAGGCTGGAAAATTTTCATTTGGTATGAAGAAAAAATTGGGAATTGCTCAAGCTATTATACATAATCCGGATTTAATCTTTTTAGATGAGCCAACCTCTGGTATTGATGCGGAATCTGGTTTAAATATTCAAAAATTAATTGTAAATCTACAAAAAGAAGGAAAAACAATTTTTATGACTTCTCATAACCTCCATGAAGTGGAAAAGATTTGTACAAGAATTGCCATCATGAAAAATGGTCGTATTTTGAATGAAGGAACATTAGAGGAATTAAGATCCCATTATATGTCTTCTATTCATGTGGATATTAAGCATTCGCCATTTCCACAAAAAGAATTAATTTTAAAGTTTCTAGAAACTGTTGGCCGTGACATCAAGACAACAGAAAATAGGACTTCTTTAGTCGTAGACTCAGAAGAAAAAATCCCCCTGATTATTCGGGCATTCACCAAACATAAAATTGACATATATCGAGTTAATGTACATGAACCTTCTTTAGAGGAAATCTTCTTAAACGATAATCTAGATGTGGTCGCTAAATAGCTCTAGTGCTTGCGTTCTTTTGATGG
>NZ_JPYA01000096.1 GCF_000750005.1 Geobacillus icigianus
TGTAATCCTCTACCATCTCATTGGTTACTTTATTCTTGTATGCCGAATTGCCCTCTATGTGCTTTAATAAATGATACCTCATTGTCTTAAATTCATCTCCTATCCCACCCATTTTTAATAACCAGACTCGAAATGTGTATTTAGGATTGTTTGTTACCGTTACCTTATAACTTGCTTTTTTCTGATTTAATGACTGTGCTACGATTAATAACACTAATTGTATAAACGCCTTGATTTTACCTGCATGCAATGTTCCATTAAAAATACGAAATTCCACCGCATTGTATTTACCCCTCAATAAATTATGAAGATTTAATACTTGATATCTCGAATGGTGATATCTATTGTTCCTAGCATTTCTACTTGTCGATGCATCGCCATACCATATGTCAGCAAACTCTTCTAACGTTTTAGGCTTAACTTTGTTCAACTTACGAATGAAATCTTCTGTCAAATCACTGCAATACCTTTTCCTTATGTGATTTACTCTTAATGCTGCACCTAATAAATTTTGCTTCGAATATATGATGTTGCATAAGATTCTTAAACTGTTTGCCGTAAACTTGTCTGAACCAACATGAATATGTAGTCCTGTACTCTCATTTACTTTCGCTTGACCACGCTCCCTTAAATCTCTGATTAAACACTGCAACAACTCTATATCACTGTAATTCAATATCGGACTCACTAACTCACATTTGTATTCATCTGTACCAATATCTACTTTTCTACCTATCAACATTTCTGGTGTTATTGAAGAATCCCTGACTATTTTCCATACTCGATCACAATTGTCGCGAATCTCATACACATCATAAGTACCCCCTCTATATTTGGGAATCGTATCAAAAAATTCTGCCACTAAATTTGCTGCTATCCTCCTCGTCACCCTCGTAAACTCTACCTCCACCCCAAAAGTTAACGACCTCGGATTCACTACCATCTAATCAAAACCTCCACCTAGTTTTATTGCTCAACTTATATAAACTAGGTCTCGGTTTTACTCTTAAAATTGACTCTTCTCATACCTTTTTGAAAAATTTTTGAGGAGTTTTTCAGGATTGTCGAGGTTGGAGTTTACTTGTTGATTAAAATGAACAAATTATGCAGGGTGCTCGGTTTGCTCGGTTTGTTCTGGCTGTTCTTCATGAAACCTAGTTGAACTAAATCAGGTGCTCGAAACATTCGATTAAAGAATGAAAAGTATAATGAATATCATTTGTCTTCTGTAATTGATTACGTTTCGATTGTTTATTTCTGTCTGTGTTCGCTCAACTTTGCTTTAATCATGGTTTTCCTCTCACCTTATATGAACAATTTCAACTTCCTTCTCTTGAAATTGATTTTTCTCTTGAATTTGTTTTTATTTGTCTTGCAAAAATTTCTTACCCCATAAGCGAATACATCTAAATAAAGAACTATCTGCTGTTACTTCCTGTTTCTGATCAGCTACCTCTTATTTTTGCTGATTTATAAACCACACACCTAAAATTTATCACCATTAAAAAATTAACTCCTAAATTTATTTACTGTTTTTATGAACAAAAAAAAAGTCCCCATAAAAGGGGATTTCAGCTTGTTGACAAAGTCAACAAGCTGAAATGGGTAAGATTGACTTACCAATTTTTACAGTTATTATTGAAGTTCAAATTTAAACGAAAGTGTATAACTAACTGTTTCTACTTTTTCAAAAGAGTTACCATGTTTTGCTTCAAAAACCATATCTGCATCCGAATTTGCCGCAATTGCTCCAACAAGCACGTTGGAAAGTCCTTTATCATAGAGTGTGCCTCCATTATTAATGAGTGCCCAACCAGTGTCAGCTCTAGTTCCAATTGCCAATTTCTTACTATCCGTCTTGTTTAAACCTTTCCATTCAATGTCTGTATAAGTGTCTGGTGCTACACTTTGGAAACCTTTATTAATTGTATCTTGATCCATCTTAAAATCTACAATTGTCACATTAACAGGTGCATTCGTATTGTTAATGATTTTCAATCTTGGAGATACAAAACTATCTGTATTTGGATCAATAGCAAAAGAAACTGTAAGTGGTACAACACAATCGATAACTGTACTACTGATTATTCCATTAACTTTCGTGGAACCTGTGGCAGGTGAAGCAGATGCTGCCCCAAGGTCTACGAAAGGGTTACCGTATGTTGTTGCGTATGTGTGTGCTGCAGAACCAGAATAACCTTTAATTGTTATACTTGGGTCAATCGCTTGTACCGGAATGTTTGTTATATTATTATGAATTTCAACTGAAGTTACTAACGAAGCTGGTCTAAACACATAAGGATTTATCATATCTACTGGCTTTCCGTTATATGTTTCTGGAATTACTACATCTCCACCTGGTCCTTTATATCCTGTTATAGTGTATGAAGTTCCGCTATCTACATAGATAAAATCATCAGGTGATGATGCAAATGCACTCATTGTAAATGGACTACTTGTAAATATACCAAGAGTCAATAATAAAACTAATATTACTGTGAATTTTTTCATTGTTATCTTCCTCCTGTTTTCAATAAATCAAGGTTTTTCAACTTTAATGATTAATGATGTTTCTAATGTATTGATGTATTCCTTTGTCTTTGCATTGTAGACATGTAATCTTGATTTAACTCGGTGTTCACCTTCGGTTAAGAAGTCTAAATTTACCTTAGTTTTCGGTAAGTATTGACCTGGTAATAATGTTGGACTTTGGAATAATACCTTTTCTCCTTGTACAACATCCACTTGAATTACTTTATCTTTATTAAAACCATCTAACACGTTTTTAACATCCCAGATTAATTCACCCCCTTTATAAATAGCACTTGTACCTACATGCATGTGATACATAGATTTATTTGTTTCTTCTTGAAGTACTTTTTCCATATCTTTAGAATTTGAATTACCATCGCCATAAACTCCATATCCTCTATTATCTTTCATGTGATTTTTTCCTTTTGTTCCAATAAAATCATTACCCCCCTCGCTTAACCAATAACCTGTTGCTGCTGATACTACTAATAAAAATGCTGCCAAGATACCAAGAATCCTTTTCTTCTTTTTTCTACTGTTTTTAGGTGTTGCTTCTGCGACTTTTTCTTTTCTCATTGCTATACATCTCCTTTTTTATTTTTTGTATGAAAAAATTTGTAATACCCGTTTCGTTTTAAAAGCCCACCTCGCAGTACGGAAAGAGAGAAAGTTTACTGCGAGGTGATAAATGTGTTCT
>NZ_JPYA01000097.1 GCF_000750005.1 Geobacillus icigianus
CTTTTAATAACTCTTGTCAAGCCAGAATATCGCGCTAGAATTGATACATTAGTAGCAAGTATTTCATCGCTTGCCATGCCATTAACTGTATTTCTAACAGGATACTTAGCGGATATTATACCTGTTCATTATATTTTTTATTTCACTGGGATCTGGGGAACTTTGATGGGGATTATTCCTTTGCTTAGTAAGGAAATTCATCAATTAGAAAATCTTTGAACATATGAAACGTTAATATAAGCAAGATGTCTTCGTCACTCAGCTCCCGGTCGGTGCTCAAGTGATCCGGTGTCATCGGTTGATCCGCCTTCCAAGCCAGCCGCACCACCGCGTCATCGAGGCCATGGATCGCTCCCTCGTAGCGATACACGCGGTAACGCTCGTTCCCCACCGTGACGAGGCGGGTGTCGTTGGGCTCGATATAGCGGGCGAACTTCTTCGCTTGGATGGCGATGCTTTTCGGGTAGAGAATTCGGTTCGTCTTGAGCATGGCGATGACATGGAATCCTTGTTTCAGACAGGCTTCGATGAGCGCTTGGGATGGATACTAGGAATCCATGAACACATTTTGAACGAGATGCTTGATGACCGGTTTCGAGAAATCAAGCGCCAATCCCAGCGTCATGAAAAATGGGTGGATTCCTTGATGATGTGCTCATCGATTCCTAAGACATGAACCTCCTTGTGGGGAGTTGGTGGTACATCGATTCTAACTAAGGAATTGGGTTCATGTCTCCGTTTTTATTTGGTTGTAAATTTATGTTAGAGAATTTGCTCTACATTAGGAGTGTTATTTTTTTGTGAGTTGTGAAAAAATTGTTAGAAAGAGAGGAACACTTGGTAAAGTGTAAATGAGTAAAATGAACAAATGTATATTCTGCGAAATCGTTAATGGTAAGTCTCCCTGCTATGAGGTTTATAAAGATGATTATGTAACAGCATTTCTTGATATAAATCCGGTAAGTATTGGTCATACCTTAATAGTCACCAATAAACATATAGAGAGGCTTGATTATATAAAAGACAATCAAATCGCTAATGCTTTAATGAATTCCTTGATAATAGTGTCAAAAAAATTAATTAAATCGGGAATTTGCAAAGACTTTACAATAATTCAAGATAACGGATATTGGGCACAGCAAGATATTAAACATATTCATTTTCATATTATACCTAGACACAAAGATGAGAAGATTGTCTTGAAATTAGATACGGATTTTGTTGCAGCGGAGGATAAAAATCTACTCAAGACGTGGGAGAAAATCAAACTGCATGAGAGGTTATGAGATGAAAAATGAGCAAATAAAAAAGTTCTATTCACATTTAAATTATAGTATAGTTTACAAAGGTCGGGGAGATAATTATAAGAATCAGGTGAAAGCGAAGGGGATTGATTCATTGGGACGTGAAGACGAGGTGGATCGCGCTGCCTTGGAGCGTCTGGCCAAACGCATTTCGCGGTTTCTTTCCCCTAGGCAGGCTTGGGAAATCGAGACGTTGGCAGGAGAAGTGTCGGATTACGCGCGCAAATGCCTCTCGTCCCTTTGGTATCAAGGGATGAGAGGCATTTTTTTGCCTCGTCGCTGCCGGACTCGGGAAGAACGGCAATGTTTCCTCGGGGGGGATTGATGGGGCAGCGAAACAATGTATTTCCATTGTTGCCGTAAAAAACAGTTTCACGCGGCACAAGGAGTGCTCTGTTTGTCTTTTTCATATGGAAATGATTTTAATACAAGTGGCGCGGCTGCAGTGACCACCTCGCTTCCTATTTTGAAAAATACGCCTTGAGTCGTAGTCAAAATATATCTTCGGAACGTGATGGGAGTTTGCGGGGATGCGATACGATAGGAAGCGAAAGGAGGCGAAAGGATGGCAAAAAAGATCGGGTTGTTCGTTGCCGGCGCGGCCGCTTTATTGGTGCTCTTGTTTCATCTCGGGCCGCTTGTCGGGCTGGCGATCACGCTGGCGATCTTGTACTATGCGTTCAAGAAATGGGACGCAAGCGGTCATTTATGCGTTTCGGCATGGGCTGGTGAAGTGAGGAGTGCATCATTTGGCCGCGATGGGAAAAAGATCGCCATGTTCAGACGAAAACCGCTCCATTTCATCAAACGGAACAGGAGGATGAAACAGGAGCGGTTTTGTTCGTTGCGGTGGGTCAAAAAGGCTAACGTTTCGAGAGGAATTACGCTTGTTTGGCCAATTGGCGAAGCTTTCGGTCGTGATGGAGCACCTTCGTGGTCAACACGTCGACCGAGGTTTGCGTGTCTGCGAGTTCTTCTTCGAGGCGATCGCTTCGTTCGTTCAGTTGTCTGTTCATCTGTTGCATTTCCTCACGAAGGGAATCGATTTTGGCTTCAAGACGGGTTTCGACAGCATGGATTTCGCTGCGGAGCTGCTGGCCCATTTCGTGCATTTCACCGCGGAGTCGTTGTTCCATTTCCTCCATTTTCGAGCTGATTTTGTCGGAATGTTGTTCGAGGGCGTGCAGCACCGCTTGGATGATCGTGTTTTCTTCCATTCGTTTCACCTCCTCATCGCCATTATAGGCGAAACGGAACGGAAGCGGAAGAGAAAAGATGGCGGGTTTCGTCGAAACGGGGCGGTCGAATTTTTGGGGCGAACCGCGTGTTTTCGATTTATTATGTCGTCTGCTTTGCCATACAATAGAACTATAGCTTGGCCGAAAAAGGAGATGAGCAAATTGGATGCGGGTTGGACGTTTGACAACCGTTATGCAAGGCTGCCGGAACGCTTTTTCAGCCGCGTTCTCCCCACACCGGTGCGCGCGCCAGAACTGGCGGTGCTCAACCGGCCGCTTGCGGCAGAACTTGGGTTGAATGAAGAAGCATTGCGAAGCGACGCAGGGGTGGCGGTGCTGGCGGGAAATCGGATTCCGGACGGGGCTGAGCCGCTGGCGCAGGCGTATGCCGGGCATCAGTTCGGCTATTTCACGATGCTTGGCGACGGACGGGCGGTGCTCATCGGCGAGCATGTCACCCCAAGTGGCAAGCGGGTGGATATCCAGCTGAAAGGCTCGGGACGAACGCCGTATTCGCGCGGCGGCGACGGGCGGGCGGCGCTCGGGCCGATGCTGCGGGAGTACATCGTGAGCGAGGCGATGCACGCCCTTGGCATTCCGACGACCCGCAGCTTGGCGGTCGTGACAACGGGAGAGACGATTCGGCGGGAAACCGAACTGCCTGGGGCGGTGTTAACCCGCGTCGCCTCAAGTCATTTGCGTGTCGGGACGTTCCAATACGCGGCGCAATGGGGGACGAAAGAAGAGCTGCGCGCGTTGGCCGATTACGCGCTCGAGCGGCATTTCCCTCGGTTTGAGGAGGCTGAGAACCGCTATTTGTTTTTGCTTGAACAAGTCATCGCCCGGCAAGCGGCATTGATCGCCCAATGGCAGCTTGTCGGTTTCGTCCACGGGGTGATGAACACCGATAACATGACGATCAGCGGGGAAACGATCGATTACGGGCCATGCGCGTTTATGGACACGTATGACTTGAAGACGGTGTTCAGCTCCATCGATACGGAAGGGCGGTATGCGTACGGCAATCAGCTGTATATCGGGGGCTGGAACTTAGCCCGATTGGCGGAGAGCTTGCTGCCGCTGCTGGATAAGGATGAGGAAAAGGCGGTGGCGTTGGCGCAGGAAGCGCTCGATCAATATCCGACGTTGTATCATCGTCATTGGCTCGACGGGATGAGAGCGAAACTCGGTTTGGCTGAAGCGCAAGCGGGGGATGGCGGGCTTATCGCCGATTTATTGCGGCTGATGGAAGAATACCGCGCTGACTATACGAACACGTTCCGGGCGTTGACGTTAGGCGAGTACACCGGAACGGCGCTCTTTGACGCTTCCGAGTTTCGCGAGTGGCACGAGCGCTGGCAAACGCGGCTCAGCCAAGAAGCGGTTTCGCGGGAAGAAGCGTATGAACGGATGCGCCGCCATAATCCGGCCGTCATTCCGCGCAACCATCGGGTTGAAGAGGCATTGGCCGCCGCGGTCAATTGCGGCGACTACAGCGTGATGGAGCGTTTCCTCGAAGCGCTGGCCGACCCGTACGCTTATTCGCCGGAACAAGCCGAGTACGCGGAACTGCCGCCGCCGTCCGACCGGCCGTACCGGACGTTTTGCGGGACGTGAAAAGGGCCCTTGGGAGCCCTTTTTTTCATTTTCCTCTTTACTTTGACGTTGCGTCAAGGTGTATCGTCATCCATAGGGAGGTGAGGAACATCGAGTACACCGTGCATGAGTTGGCCAAACTGGCGGGGGTGACAAGTCGGACGCTTCGGTATTACGATCAGATTGGGTTGCTGAAGCCGGCGCGGTTGAGCGACGCCGGGTATCGGCTATACGGGCCGCGCGAAGTCGATCGTTTGCAGCAAATTCTTTTTTACCGCGAACTTGGCGTCGATTTGGAAACGATCAAACAAATTATTCATTCCCCGTCCTTTGATGAACTGAAAGCGCTAAGGGAGCACCGCCAACAGCTGTTGGAAAAAAGACGACATCTCGATGCGTTGATTGCGAGCGTTGAACAAACGATTGCCGCGAAAGAAGGGGGAATCTCAATGAGCGACGAGGAAAAGTTTGCCGCGTTCAAGGAGCAGCTGGTTGAAGAAAACGAGCGGAAATATGGCGAAGAAATTCGCCAGAAGTATGGCGATGAACAGGTCGATCGTTCCAACGACAGACTGCGGAAGATGACGAAGGAACAGTTTGATGAGGCGGAACGGCTCAGTCAAGAGGTGCTTGAGGCATTGAAAGAAGCGATGCAAGATGGCGACCCGGCCGGCGAGGCGGCGCAACGGGCGGCGGATTTGCACCGTCAATGGCTTTGCTTCTGGTGGGATCATTATTCGAAGGAAGCGCATGCCGGACTGGCGCGCTTGTATGTCGAGGACGAACGGTTCAAAGCGTATTATGACCAAGTGCATCCGGGAGCGGCTGAGTTTCTCAAAGAAGCGATTTGGATCTATACGGGGATGAAAGACCGGTAAGCGGCAGGCGGCTCGCCCGAAGAATAGGCGAGCCGCCGTTTTTGATGGCTCTGGATGAAGGCGTTCGGTTTGCGATACAATCAAAGTGGTGCATAAAGGAGTCCACGGTGAACAGCGAAAGGAAGGTGTGGGTGCAATGGAGGCGCTCAGACAACGACTGCGGGCTATTGACCAAAAGGGATATAAAGCGTACAAAGCGATTGAGGGGGAGTATTCCTTTCCGGCGTTTACTTTGGCGATTGACCATGTGCAAGGCGACCCGTTTGCGGAACCGTCGAAAATTCAGGTGATCGTGCCACGGGTGAAGACGGTGTTGACATCGGAGTGGACGAACACGAAACCGCGCCGCGTCCGTTGCGAAGATGTGTTGGCGCGCCGCGTCCATCACGAACTGCGGCAATGGCCGGCGCGGGCGCGCGGGTCGGGAAAAAGCGGGCTCGTGTCGATCGACGCACCGGGGCAGAAGGTGCTCGAGCGAACGGCGGTGTGCATCACCGATGAGACGATCGCCATTTGTTTATCGGTTGGCTTGCCGGCCAACGGGCGGCGCATTTTAGCGAAGGAAGCCGAGAGCATTTTTTTTCAACAAATTCCAGCCGTGATCGAGCGGGCGGTGTACGGCCTTCGTGAAGAGGAGATCCGCCCGGCGGTCGAGCTGGCCGATCAACAGCATGCCATCCGCCGCTATTTGCATGAGCGCGGATTGGTGGCGTTTGTCGCCAACGGCGCGATCTTGCCGCGCGAAAGCGGGGTGAGCGACAAGCCGCTGCGGAAAGGTGCGGTGCCGTTTCAAAGCCCGCCGGAGCTCGAGGTGGCGATTCCGGTGCCGCATCGCGCCGAACCGATCAAAGGCATGGGCATCCGGAAGGGGATCACGCTCATTGTCGGCGGGGGTTACCACGGAAAATCGACGCTGCTTCAGGCGTTAGAGCACGGTGTGTATGACCATATCGCCGGCGATGGCCGGGAGTTTGTCATCACTGACAGCGGGGCGGTGAAAATTCGCGCTGAGGACGGCCGCAGCGTGGCCAATGTCGATATTTCCCCGTTTATCGGCACGCTGCCGTACGGCAAGGAGACGACGCGCTTTTCGACGGAAAACGCGAGCGGCAGCACTTCGCAAGCCGCGAGCATGATCGAAATGATCGAAGCGGGGGCGTCGGCGTTTTTGATTGATGAAGATACAAGCGCCACAAATTTGTTCATGCGCGACGCGCGCATGCAGGCGCTCATCGCGAAAGAAGCCGAGCCGATCACCCCGTATATCGACAAAGCCCGCCAGCTGTTTCACGACTACGGCATTTCGACTGTCTTGGTCGTCGGAGGGTTAGGGGATTATTTTGAGATTGCCGATTGTGTGATCAAACTGGAACAGTATGTTCCATCCGATGTGACCAGCGAAGCGAAACAGATCGCGGCCAAGATGCCATCGGGGCGGAAAGCGGAAGGCGGAGTGTCGTTTGGCCGCATTCGTGAACGCATCCCGCTGCCGGAGAGCTTAAACAGCCAAAAAGGAAAGAAAGCGAAAGCGGTCGCGCGCGGTCGCCATGTCATTCAATACGGGCTGACGGACGTGCTGTTGTATGCGCTCGAGCAGCTTGTTGACGACAGCCAGACGCGAGCGATCGCTGCGGCGTTTTTGTATATGGAGCGAAAAGGGTGGCTCGACGGAACGAAGACCGTCCGGCAATTGCTCGATGCCATCGAGGAACGGTGGGACCAACATGGGCTTGGCTCGATTTCTTTCCGCAACGGCCATCCCGGCGAGTTCGCCCGCCCGCGCCGCTTCGAGCTGGCGGCGGCGCTCAATCGGCTGCGGACGCTTCGCTGCCGGCAGTGCTAGGAATAGAGGGCTGCGCGAAGCGGTGTCCGCTTTTTGCCACCCGGCTGTGCTTCCGCCTAAACAACCGGCGCTTGTTGCGGGGAGGAACATCAGTGCTTTTACTGGGAACAAAATAAACACGCCCCGCTGGATCATAGGGCAAAAGAGAAACATCAGCCCCTTTGCTCGGAACAGCGGCGGCTGTCTCCTCCGGTTTTTCCCCGTTTTCCGGTGATTTGACTCTAGCGCCATGAAGCCATTGCCGCTATAATAAAGGTTATGAGTGCAACGTGGCGAAAGCGGCGGGAAGCCGCGGGCAAGTGAGGGGGTCAGGGCATGAACAAATCCAAAGGCTGGATCGAATCCGAAATCAGCAAAGCGTTGACGAAATGGGAAAAAGACTTTCTTGGCCGCGGCTCGGTGTCGGTCAAAACCGATATTTTGCGCGACATGATCATCGTGTCCTTGCACGGCATTTTGACGCCGGCGGAGTATGCGCTGTGCGAGACGAAAGAAGGGATGCTGGCGGTGAAACGGTCGAGAACGAGTTTGGTCGAATCGGGAGTCGATGAGTTGAAAGAGATGATTTTCGAGATCACCGGCGAGCAGGTGAAAAGCTTCCACACCGATTTGAGTACGCGAACAGGCGAGCGCATCATTGTTTTTAAGCTGTTTCACGATTTGGAAAAGCAGCTGACAAAGTAACGTTTTTCATGACACGTCCATCAAGATGTTGTATAATAAAAACAACTTTTGTATAGTAAGGATAAAAGAAAATCGAGAGGACGATGCTGTCGGCAGCCCTTCAAAAAACCTAGGTCGGCTTAGGTTCGTTGAAGGGAAACCGACCGTCGCCCATTGCGAGAGAGCGCGCGGGAGATCTTCAAACAATCGCATCGAAGATTGGTTGAAGGTAAACCGGCTATGAGCAATCGCTCGGCAATGAAACGGCCTTGTGGGGCCGCCTTGCCGGATTGACATAGCCGGTTTTTTCTTTTCTTCCGCACCAAGGGCTCATCAAACAGAGGGGAGGAGACGGAAATGGGAATGGAATGGATCACTTGGGGATGGTTTGTATCGGTGGCCGTTGTCCTCATCAGTGCGCTGATCTGGCTGTTTCCGCGTGTGCCGGAGCGATACGTGCATGTTCATGCTTGGCTGTTGCTTCTGCCGGGGGCTGTCGCGCTGATCGGGTGGATCGGCGCTGGGACGGTGGATATGGGCCGCTTTCGGTTTGATGCCGTCAGTTGGCTGTTCGGCGTGTATGTTTCTTTGTTGAGTTGGGCGATCCAACGGTTTTCGATTCGCTATTTGCATGGAGATCGCCGCTATCGGTGGTACTTCATGCTTTTGACGTGGACGACGGTGGCCGCTTCGCTCACGTGGGCCGCTCATGACTTGCGGTGGATCGCCGCGTGCTGGGGGTTGCCGCTCGTGGGGCTTGTGGCGTTGACAGCGTTGAAAAAAGAATGGAGTCCGGTTCCGTTCGTCGTTCGGCAAATGGGGCTGATGTTTGGCGCGAGTTGGCTCGCTTTGATCATTGTGGCTGTCTGGCTTGGGGTCGACAGCGGGGAATGGACGTTGACCGCTGCGTTATCCGCCGAGCGGATCGCCCACTTGGAAGCTTGGGAACGGGCGGTATTTAACGGGTTGCTGTTGGCGGCGGCCATCATTCCGGCCGGCCAATGGCCGTTTCACCGCTGGCTAATGGAATCGGTCGTGACACCGACGCCTGTGTCAGCTGTCATGCACGCCGGATTGGTGAATGCAGGTGGTTTGTTGCTCGGGCGCTTTGCCCCGCTCTTTACCGACACGTGGGCGCATGTTTTGCTCTTTTTGCTTGCCTTTGTCTCGATTTTGATCGGCACAGGCATCAGCTTTGTTCATGTCGACTACAAGCGGCAATTGGTCGGTTCGACGATGGCGCAAATGGGGATGATGCTTGTGCAATGCGCTCTTGGCGCTTACGGGGCGGCGGTGGTGCACTTAGTGCTGCACGGATTGTTCAAAGCTACGCTCTTTTTGCAGTCCGGTTCGGTCGTGCCGCGAGTGGGCCGGGCGGGAGAACGGGTCACGGCCGGTTCGTGGCGGGGAGGAATGGTTGTCGGGCTGATGCTCGGTGCGGTCTTTTGGCAAGCGGCTCCGCATGAGCCGGCCCGGTTGTTGAGTTCGGTGCTGCTGGCGGCGTCGGCGGCAGTGGCTTGGGGGAGGCTGGCAGATTTTCGCGAAGGGCGGTGGCTCGGTTTAACGGCGGTTGTCGGGCTGGCGTTATTGTCCGAAACGGTGCGCGCTCAATTGTTGCGATTGGTCGATCCGCGAATGTCATCCGCCTTTTTGCCGCCTTCTTCGTTTGAATGGGGCGTTTGCCTTTTGTTTGCCTTGGCTGCCTTGGCAGCGGTTTGGACGGCGAAGCACCGCCACTCTCCGCTTGCCGTTCGTTTGTATATGCGGCTCGTGCATTGGGGGGAACCGCGCCCAGCGGCGACTGAAGCCCACCCGCGTTATCTCGCATCCTATTTAGAGGAGGGGATGGCCCATGAGTAAAACCGTTGTTTCCGCCGGGCGGACATCGGCTGAACGGAAAAAAGACGTCCGTCCGCTCACTTCCCTCATCAGTGAGGCGGCCAAGGTCATTGCCCCGCTTTGGCCGATTTCGGCGTTTATCGCCCGCCATCCATGGATGGGGCTGGAGGAGGAGCCGTTTGTCCATGTCGCGGATCGGCTGCAGGAAATGCACGGCATTGACCTGTATCCGCCGATGGCTGTTTTCCATGCCGCTCTGGCCAAAGGCGACATTGATCTTGCGTTTGTCGAGCGGCGGCTACAGCGGTGGCTCGACGCCACCGCGCTTCCGGCTCCTCGCCACGAAGCGGAGCGGTTATGCCGCGCCCTTCTTTGGAACGATGCGCTGCCGGACGGAGCGCTTCCGGATGTGGAGCTGGAGTCGTTGGTGCCGCGCCGCCGTTGTGTTTTTCCCGTGTCTGCGCGCCTTCAGTTGACCCAACGGCTTGACCAGCAAACGGCCAAATGGTGCAAGCTGTTTTATGACCGCGGTGAGGCGGTGTGGGCGTTGCCGCATCGCGAGCAAGGCTTTTATGCGGCTTGGCGGCGCTTGGCGCCCGAAGACCCCTCGCTGTCGAAGGACGAGAGAAAGCGGATTTGCGAGTGGCCGGAGCGCGCTGAAGAAGCGTTGCAGCAGGCGCTGAACAAGCTTGGCGTGCGGACGGAAGACGTGCAAGCGTATTTGGAAGCCCATTTGTTGGCGCTGCCGGGATGGGCGGGCATGGTCTTGTGGCAATCGCGCCGCAGTGGGGACGAAATCGGTGGGCTGCTTGATTATTTGGCTGTCCGTTTGTCGATTGAATGGGTGTTCGCTGCTTTGCATGTGCCCCTTGAGGAGGAAGAAAAGAAAGAAGACCGCGCGGCGGCGTTCCTCTTGGCGGCTTGGATTCAGTGGGGCGGGATGACGCTTGACGAATGGCAGCGTTTGTCGCTTTCAGACCGCCAAGCCCGCTTGATGTTCGTTGACCGGTTTTGGCGGATTGACCGCCGTCATCTCTGGCTCGGGGCATGGGAGGATACGTATGAAGCGAAGTTGAAAGAGGCGATTTGTCCCGTTCGTCCGGACGACGCGAGCCAAGAGCAGGCGGCCGCGCAGCTACTGTTTTGCATCGATGTCCGCTCCGAGCCGTTCCGCCGTCAGATCGAAGCGGCAGGGCCGTTTGAAACGTATGGTTGCGCTGGCTTTTTTGGCTTGCCGATTCAAACGCGCGTTTTGGACGGTCATGATGCCCATCCATCTTGTCCGGCGATTGTGGCGCCGCAGCATGAAATCAAGGAAACCGCTGCTCCCGAAGTTGCCGAGCCGTATCGTCGCCGGCGCGATCTCGTCCGTTTTGTTGGCCGCACGTTCAAAAAAGTGAAGCAGCACTTGCTGGCCAGTTTGCTTCTTCCGGAAATGAGCGGGCCTTGGCTCGGCTTGCATACGCTTGCTCGCAGCGCGGCGCCGGCTTGGGCGGGAAGCGCCGTGCATGAAGCGTCCGCCGCGGCGGAGCAAAAACCGAAGACGACGCTGTCGCTGGATTGCCAAGGGCATGACGAAACGACCGGATTGCCGATCGGGTTGACAAAAGAAGAGCAAGCGCAGTACGTAAAACAACTCCTCGTCAATATTGGGTTGACGTCCTCGTTTGCTCCGCTTGTCGTCGTCTGCGGTCATGAGAGCGAAACGGCCAACAATCCGTACGCTTCTGCGCTAGATTGCGGAGCGTGCGGCGGCGCCGCTGGGGCGTTCAACGCCCGTGTGTTTGCGGCGCTGGCCAATTTGCCGCACGTGCGCGCGCAGTTGGAAAAAGAAGGGGTTGTCATCCCGGATGAGACGGTATTTATTGCGGCCGAACATATTACGACCGTTGATGAATTGCAGTGGGTGGAAGTGCCGCCGTTATCGGGGGCAGCCGCGCAGGCGTTTGAACGATTGCAGCAGGCGTTACGTGAAGCCGGTCGCCGAGCGAACGAAGAACGGATGGCAAAGCTCTCGCATGTCGGCCGCCTGCCGCGCGATCCGGTTGCTGAAGCGCGGCGGCGCGCGGTGGACTGGAGCGAAATCCGCCCGGAATGGGGGTTGGCGGGCAACGCCGCTTTCTTGATTGGCCGCCGGGCGTTGACGAAGGGAGCTCATTTGGACGGAAGAGTGTTTTTGCACAGTTACGATTGGCGCGAGGATCCAAGCGGTGAGGCGCTCGCCGGCATCATTGCCGGACCGGCGACGGTCGGGCAGTGGATCAACTTGCAATATTACGCCTCCACCGTTGCGCCGCATTATTACGGAAGCGGCGACAAAACGACGCAGACGGTGACCGGCGGCATCGGGGTGATGCAAGGAAACGGCAGCGACTTGCTCGCTGGCTTGCCATGGCAGTCGGTGGCCGTTTCTGACGGCGAGTGGTTCCACGCGCCGCTAAGGCTGCTTGTCATCATTGAAGCGCCGTCCTCGTCTATCGAGCGCCTGCTCGATACAGACGAAGCGTTTCGCCGCAAAGTGCAAAACGGTTGGCTTCGGCTTGCCTCGATCGATCCTGACAGCGGGGAGTGGCTGAACTGGGAAGCAGCCCGTCCCTGCATTTGAACGGGATCGTTGAGCAGTCATCATCGGCCGCTTGGGGATGACCCAAAAGGCGATCTCCCCTCAAGAAAGACACACCATCTAGTGTGGAGAGGCGGTTAGTGTCTATATATAGCGATGAGAGAGGGTGTCCCGCTCCGTTTGGGACACCCTCAGCCGTTTTTTCGCTTGCTGCCAAACGTCACTAATTGCCGGCTCGTATCCAGAACTGGGCGGTGATCCCTCAGCCGTTTTTTTCGCTTGCTGCCAAACGCAGCAGGGAAAAGCGAAGCGGGTGGCGAACATGGATCATGACGGATGTCAGCGCGAAAGGAGGAAAACTCGTGAAAACGCAATTTATCGCTGGCCATGCGCGGCTGCCGGCCGGAATGGCGGCCAAAAGCTTGTATGATACGCTGACGATTACGGCGGAAATTGATAAAAAGTATGGGGTGATCGTCGAAGCATCGTGCACGCTCGCCACCGAACATGGACGTGATTATATCGCGCGGATGCTGCGCGGCCATTCGCTTCGTGAGGGCATTGATGAGCTGTTGGCCGAGCTCGATGAGGGATATTTGGGCAAGGCGCATTCCGCTCTTTGCGCGGCGTTGAAAGACTTGTATAAACAATATTGCAAAATGGACGAGTAAAATCAGGAAGCGGCTGTTCCCCGTCCGCCGATGGAGAACAGCCGCGTTTTTGGGCGCGCGGGCACCGTCCGTTCAGCTCTCAGCGGGCCGCCATGCCGGCAACGTTTTGCGCAGCGGTTTGTCTTGGCGGTAGCCAAGCACGTATTCCGCCTGCATGATCGTATGGATTTCCCGCGTTCCTTCGTAAATGACCGGCGCTTTCGAGTTGCGCAAGTAGCGCTCGACCGGGTATTCGTTCGAATAGCCGTAGGCGCCGTGGATTTGCACGGCGTCATCGGCCGCTTGATTGGCATAGTCGCAGGCGACCCATTTGGCGAGCGAGGTTTCTCGCGTGCAGCGCCGGCCTTCGTTTTTGAGAAAGCCGACTTTGTAAACGAGCAGGCGGCTGATTTGCAACCCGGCTTCCATGCGGGCGATCATTTGTTGAACGAGCTGATGGCGGCCGATTTCTTTGCCGAATGTTTTTCGCTCATGGCAGTATTTCACGCTCGCCTCAAGACATGCCATAATAAGGCCAACCGCGCCGGCGGCAACGGTGAAGCGGCCGTTGTCAAGCGCAGACATGGCGATTTTGAATCCTTCGCCTTCCTCACCGAGCAAGTTTTCTTTCGGGACGCGGACGTTGTCAAAAAACAGTTCGCCCGTGTTGCCGGAACGGATGCCGAGCTTCCCTTTGATCGGCTGCGAGGAAAAGCCCGGCATCGTCCGCTCGACAATGAAGGCGGAAATGCCGTGATGTTTTTTGGTTTTGTCGGTGTAAGCAAACACGAGGAAATGATCTGCGATATCGGCGAGAGAAATCCACGTTTTTTGTCCGTTTAAAATGTAATCATCGCCGTCGCGAACGGCCGTCGTTTGGATGGAGGCGACGTCCGATCCAGCGTTCGGTTCGGTGAGTCCGAAGGCGCCAATTTTTTCCCCGCGCGCTTGCGGGATGAGGTATTTTCGCTTTTGTTCTTCCGTGCCCCACTGCAGCAAAGTTAAGCTGTTCAGCCCCGTGTGGACGGAGACAGCGGTGCGGAAGGCGGTGTCGCCGCGTTCGAGTTCTTCGCAGACGATAGCGAGCGAGTTGTAATCCATGCCCATGCCGCCGTACTCTTCCGGAATGCAGACGCCCATTAAGTTCAGTTCGGCGAGCCGTTTGAAGATGGCGCGGTCAAATTCGCCGCGTTCATCCCATTCCTTGATATGCGGCATAATCTCGCGGTCGACGAATTTGCGCACCGTTTGCCGAAGCATGTCTTGTTCAGGTGTAAAATCAAAGTTCATCATCGATGGATCCCCTTTCTGTCCGATTGGTTTGAATTCGATCATCAGTTGCGGCGGTTGTTTCGCCTTCATATTCCGGCCGCTTTTCCCACGCCTTGGCGGCTTCGTCGTTATGCTCGCCGGGAAGGGGCGGAGGGAGCCGGTACGACACCGGCGTGTCAGAAAGTTTCAACGGGCTGGCGACCAGCTTCAAGGAACCGATGAGCGGGTGATGCATCGCCACCGTCATTTCCCGGGCGGCGGTTTGCGGATGGCTGAACAGTTCGTCAAGCGTCTGCACCGGCCCGCACGGAATGCCTTTTTCGGCGAGCAGCCGCTGCCATTCGGCTCGCGGTCGTTGCTTGATCTCGGCGTTCAGTCGCCGATTGAGCTCGTCGCGATGGGCGACGCGGCCGGCGTTCGTCTGAAAGCGCGGGTCGGTCCCGAGAGCGCGGTCGGACAAAAGCGAACAGAGCGCTTGAAATTGCCGATCGTTGCCGACGGCGATGACGATCGGCCCGTCGCTGGCCTCATAAGTAGAGTAAGGGACGATGTTAGGATGTTCATTGCCAAGCGGCTTCGGAACCGCGCCGGACAATAAATAGTTGGCGGCGACGTTCACGAGCGCGCTGACCGCGCAGTCGAATAGCGCCAGATCAATTTTTTGTCCGCGTCCCGTTTTTTCTCTAGCGAACAGCGCTGCTTCGATCGCGATGGCGGCGTACAAGCCGGTGAACACGTCCGTGACGGCGACCCCGACTTTGAGCGGGCCGGTTTCCTCGGTGCCGTTAATGCTCATCCACCCGCTCATCGCTTGAATGATGTAGTCATAGCCGGCCAATGCGGCGAGCGGGCCGGTCTCGCCAAATCCGGTGATGGAACAATAAATGAGACGCGGGTTGAGGCGCGATAAGTCGTCATAGCCGAGTCCCCACCGTTCCATCGTTCCGGTTTTGAAATTGTGAATGAGAACGTCGGCTCCCCCAGCGAGGCGGCGAATCGCTTCCCGGCCTTTTTCCGATTTTAAATCAACTGTCATGCTTCGCTTATTCCGGTTGATCGCCGTGTAGTAGGCGCTCATGCCGTTTTGAAACGGCGGTCCCCAAAACCGAGTGTCATCCGAGCCGCCTGGCGCTTCGACTTTGATGACATCGGCGCCTAGATCGCCTAAAATCATCGTCGCATACGGACCGGCCAAGACGCGTGACAAGTCGAGCACGCGCACGCCATCTAGCGCTCCTGGCATGGCATTTCCCTCCCTTCCGCGTTCATGGAAAAAGCCGGTTCCTATGCAGTCGTTTGGATAGGAACCGGCTGGAACGGACTGAGAAGACACCCCGGCATAGGGTGGTGTCAGGCCGCACAGTTCTTTGCGAATCGGTCTAGGAGGCTGATGATTTAATCCTAGATCCCTCTTTGCCATCTCATTTCTCAACTAGAAAAACCTTGTTGCATCGGTCCTGTTTTTCGAGCGTTCCCCCATTGATGAGGGGAACTAGCGGTTTTTCACCGTCCTCCTAGGGCTGGTGATTTAAGGGAGCAGGTCGCTTACCGACCTCGTTTCTCAACTAGAAAAGCCTTGTCGTATCAGGATATTCTTTCAAATGCTCCCCCATTGCGCAAAAGAAACAACCGTTTTTCATCAGCCTTCTAGAAGGCCGGTGATTTCGGGCAAAATACTGCTGAGTTCCTCTCATTTCTCAATGAGAGAAACCTCACAGAATCAGCTTTCTTTTCTGAATGAAAATGCCTCCAATTGGTGTGACAGCGGTTTTTCACCGGCCTTATCGGTGCTGCCGATGGGGGCAGCCGCGGCGAAAAACGGATCGGCTGCGCCGTCTGATCTGCGCAGGCGGCTGTGCCGGCAGGAGACGGCTAGTTATTTTTATTATAAAGCTTCATTTGTCAATTGTAAATATTCAGATAGAAAAAGGGCCGGGCGGCGTTTGTTCAAAGGTTAGGTGGGACCAAGGCGGTTTTTGCGTCCCCGTTACGGGCGTTGGTTCATGGCGGGACTCGCCCGCTACG
>NZ_JPYA01000098.1 GCF_000750005.1 Geobacillus icigianus
TGACCCAACCAGAGCAAGCTCCGATTCGGTCCGCTCGACTTGCATGTATTAGGCACGCCGCCAGCGTTCGTCCTGAGCCAGGATCAAACTCTCCAAAAGAAAGTGGATTGGCTTTGTAAGCTTCGGCCGCTATCGGCTCGCGACGCTTCGGTCCTGCTGCGGCGGCGATAGCCTCCTCGCAGGCCCTCCAGCGCGTTTCGCCGATAGGCAAGCGGCCTCCGCTTTTCGTATTGTCTAGCTTCGGTCCGCCGCCGCTCGGGGTCAAATAACCTTCCCCCTCGGGGTGCAAGCACCCCTGTGGGTGAAGAACATTTGCCCGTCGCGGCGACCCGCGGACCTCCGCTTTTCGTTGCGCTTCGTTTCGTTCAGTTTTCAAGGAACAAATTGATCGTTCATTGCTTCGCCTGAGGAATTTGTCTCCTCAAAAGCGACTCTTATAATATATCATTTCTTTTTGTTTTTGTCAACATGTTTTTTATCTTTTTTTTGCCGCATCAAAGCGGCTTTATTAATATAGCACCTCTATTTTGATGTGTCAATTGCTTACGTAAAGTTTTTTCTTTCCAATCAACACCATTTTTTATCTCTTCCACTCTCTCGCTAACATTCCGTACACAACATGATCGACAAAGTGGTCGTAAAGCCACTCTGCATCACGAATCGTTCCTTATCGAGATCGCTCGCACCATGTAAAAAATATAAAAGACTGTTCCTAAGACAATCAAACTCATCCTAGGAACAGCCCTTTTCTCTTTTTCCTATTGGCGCAAGAAGATGAAATAACAGATAAAAATGACAAACAGCACATACAATAATGGATGCACTTCTTTGCCGCGGCCTTTCAAAATCATCGTGATCGGATAGAAAATGAAGCCGACGGCGATGCCTGTGGCGACGCTGTAGGAAAGCGGCATCGTAATCAATGTAAAAAACGCCGGTACAGCTACCTCAAACTTCTTCCAATCGATTTCACCGATCGATGAAGCCATCAATACCCCTACGATGATGAGCGCTGGCGCCGTAACTGGGGCGGTAATAACGCTTAACAGCGGCGAGAAGAACAAAGCAAGCAAGAACAACATCCCCGTCACGACCGCCGAAAACCCGGAGCGCCCTCCAGCGGCGACGCCGGCCGACGATTCGATGTACGACGTCGTCGTCGATGTGCCAAACACCGCTCCGACCATGACGGCCGTCGCGTCAACGAGCAACGCTTTGCCGGCGCGCGGCAGCTTATTGTTTTTCAACAACCCGGCTTGGTTGGCGACCGCCAAGAGCGTGCCGGTTGCATCAAAAAAGTCAACGATAAAGAACGTCAAGACAACACCGAGGATTTTCCATGAAAAAATGTCCGGCAAATGTTTGATCGCGACGCCGAAGGTTGGAGAAATGTCCGGAATAGCGCCGACAATTTGATGCGGCACTTTAATCAAACCGAAAATCATGCCGACAATCGCGGTAATGACCATGCCGTAAAAGACGCCACCATTTACTCTTCTTACCATCAAAACAATGGTAATGAACAATCCAAAAATGGCCAACAGTGTATTCCCATCTTTCAACAAACTTAATCCGACGAGCGTTGCTTTGTTATCGACAATAATTCCAGCGTTTTGCAGGCCGATGAATGTAATGAACAGCCCAATCCCGGCACCGACAGCGTACTTCAACTCAACCGGGATGGCATCAATAATTTTCTCCCGAACACCCGTCAACGTTAAAATCGTAAAAATGACCCCAGAGACGAAAACTCCGGCAAGCGCTGTCTGCCAAGGAATCCCCATATGCAGGACAACGGTGAAGGCGAAAAAGGCACTCAATCCCACCCCGGGCGCCAAAGCGATCGGATAGCGAGCCAACACCCCCATCAAAATCGATCCGTACGCCGCGGCCAAAGCGGTGGCGACAAATACCGCTCCTTGGTCAATCCGCAATTCATCCGGAAAATCCTTCACCGCGCCAAGCGACAGCGTAAGCGGGTTGACGAACAAGATGTACGCCATCGACAAAAATGTCGTCAGCCCGGCGATGATCTCTGTCCGATAGTTCGTGCCGAGCTCATCGAATTGAAAATACTTTCTCACAGTCTGTCCCCCCTACAAAAAAGAAAAACGCTTCTGCCGCTACCAGAAGCGTTGACTAGGAAGGAATGACGACAGAGAGAGGACAAAACAAGCGCTCTCCTATCCCGCATCCCTCGTAGTCAAGCTATTTACGGTAGCTTGGTAGAAACTCCCGAGCCATATTCCCAGGATTATACGACGGAATTCGACCATATTCATGATTCCACGGCTATTGTATCAGCCCAAAGAGCAGCTGTCAAGGAAAAGACGAACATTTCTTTGGGAATGTTCGTCTTTTGTTCGTTTTTATTCCCACTCGATCGTTGCTGGAGGCTTGCTTGTAATGTCGTAGACGACGCGGTTGACGTGCGGCACTTCGTTCACGATGCGCGTTGAAATGCGCTCGAGCACATCCCACGGAATGCGCGCCCAATCGGCGGTCATCCCATCGATCGAGGTCACGGCGCGGATGGCCACCGTATAATCGTACGTGCGGGCATCCCCCATTACCCCGACGCTGCGGATGTCAGGGAGAACTGTGAAGTATTGCCAAATTTCACGGTCAAGCCCGGCTTTTTTCACTTCTTCCCGCAAAATGGCATCCGATTCACGGACGATTTCCAATTTTTCTTCCGTCACTTCACCGAGCACACGGATGCCGAGCCCCGGCCCCGGGAACGGCTGACGCCAGACGATCTCGTCCGGAATCCCCAATTGAGTGCCCAGTGCGCGCACTTCATCTTTAAATAGCATATTGAGCGGCTCGATCAGTTCGAATTTCATCTCTTCCGGCAAGCCGCCGACGTTGTGGTGCGATTTGATCGTTTGCGCCGTCGCCGTGCCGCTTTCAATAATGTCCGTATAAAGCGTGCCTTGCACTAAAAATTCAATGCCCTCAAGCTTAGCCGCTTCATCGTCAAACACATAAATAAATTCATTGCCGATGATTTTCCGCTTTTGTTCCGGGTCAGAGACCCCTTTGAGCTTCGCTAGGAAGCGCTCCTTTGCATCGACTTTAATAACGTTCATCTGAAACTGCTCCCGGAACGTCTTCATGACGCTTTCCGCTTCGCCTTTGCGAAGAAGGCCGTGGTCCACAAAAATGCATGTGAGCTGATCACCGATAGCGCGATGCACCAACACCGCGGCGACCGATGAATCAACCCCGCCGCTTAAAGCGCACAACACTTTTTTCCCGCCGACTTGTTCGCGAATGCGGCGCACCTGCTCATCAATAAAGTTTTCCATCGTCCAATCGCCCCGGCAGCCGCATACGGCAAAAACAAAGTTTTTCAATAAGTCGTTGCCGTATACCGAGTGGCGCACTTCGGGATGGAATTGCACGCCGTACCATTTTCGCCGTTCGTCACTCATCGCGGCGATCGGGCACGAAGGGCTCGTCGCATCGACGACAAAGCCGCTAGGCGGAGCGGTCACCAAATCACCGTGGCTCATCCAAACGACTTGCTCGTCCGGCAACCCATGAAAAAGCAAAGAATCGTTTTTCACTTGGATGAGCGCTTTGCCGTATTCACGGTGCGCCGCTTTTTCCACCTTCCCTCCCAAATGATGGGCCATCAGCTGCATCCCGTAACAAATTCCTAAAATCGGCAAGCCAAGCTCAAAAATCGCCGGATCGCACCGAAACGCTTGCTCATCATACACGCTGTTCGGCCCGCCGGAAAAAATGATTCCTTTGGCGTTCAGCGCCCGGATGTCCTCAGCGCGGATCGTATGCGGGTGCAGTTCGCTATAGACGCCAAATTCGCGGATGCGGCGAGTGATCAGCTGGTTGTATTGACTGCCAAAGTCCAAGACAACGATCATTTCTTGATTCATATCGTTCCACCTCATCAAAAAAATAACGCCGCCATTGGCCGAGACATGGATGAAGGCAGAATAGCAGCGTCTTCTGCCTTCATAGTCGGACCGTTTACGGCGGCCCGGTAGAGACGCGCAAGCCGTATTCCTGCGCTTATATGAAGGACTTTTCGTTTGTCCGTGTGCAAATTTGAATTCATTCTATCAACTTGCCGGCATGCGGTCAAGAGATCGTCCTTTTTATTAAATTTTCCCACAATTGAACAGCTTCGCGAACGTCTCTGTCCGGGAGACCGGTTCCGTACACCACACATTCATATAGCCTTGTCAACCGGTTCATTTCATCCGTTTCAAACAAACGATCGACCTCCTTCGCATACTGGCGCAGCGTTTCCTGCGGCCGCCGCTTCAGCCCGTAATCGTGCAAATGGCGTAAAAGCGCCGCATACGCTGAAATCAGCCAGTCGCCCCCGTCCGCTTTTCGGCGCTGAAAGCGAAGAAGGGTCAGGCGCGGCCACCATTTCCGTCTTGTCGCATAAATCGCGCCAGCCGCTGCCACCAGCGCAGCCGCCGCCACCAACCCCGTCTTCCATGACCAAAAGTCAACGAGCCGCTCCCACCAATGGCCGTCTTGTTTCGCGGCAGAAGACGGCTCCGACGGCGGCTGCGGGAGGTTCGTTCGATCCTGCTCTTCCGGTTGTTGCTCAGGCGCCGCAAGGTCATTCTCCTCGGAAGCATCAAGGGAAAACGCGTAAGGATTGACAAACCCCCGCGTCGGCTCAAACGGCACCCAACCGACGCCTTCAAAATACACTTCCACCCACGAATGAGCGTCATTGTTGCGCACTTCGTAAAGAAAATCGCCGTTTTGCTCCCCAACCAACCGCCCCGATACATAGCCTTTCACCCAACGGGCGGGGATGCCAAGCGTGCGCACGAGGACCACCATCGAAGTGGAAAAGTTGTCGCAATACCCTTGTTTCGTTTCAAACAAAAATTGGTCGACATAATCTTCGTTTTCCCCCGGCACGGCCACATTTTTCGTCTCATATACATATCCGCTCTGCTGAAAATATTGCTCGATGGCTTTGACTTGATCATAGGCTGTTTTTTCTCCGGCCGTAATTTGTTTGGCCAAGTCGCGCACCCGCTGCGGCAAGGTTTTCGGCAGCTGCGTATATCGTTTCAACAAAGACCGGTCTTGGACCGGGGGAGCAGCGCGCAGGGCGGCAATCGGAAAATCCGGCTCCCCATACGTAACAACATACTGTTTCATAGGAACCGCGTTGGCTTGGTCGTCGGTCGCCTCAATTTTCTCTGTCGCCAACTTCATGCGATAAACGACCGGAGTGGCCGCCCTCACTTGCCGCAAACCAAGCGGATAAACGAGATGAAATCCTCCTTGATGAAGGTGGATTTCCGCGGTTTGCTCCACCGTTTCGACTCGCGGGCTCCACCATTCATGTTTGATCGTCTCTCCATTGGCAAACGAGTAAACTTGTTCGCTCTGAAACTCCTCCCACCCCTTGCCGGTGTAAACGTCTTTCGTCTCAACGCGCCAATAATGAAGACCTCGATCTTTCGCTGTGAATACGAGCGTATCATCGGCAAGGAACGGTCCGCCGAGGCGGGAATCATTTTGTCCATACCCGACTTTGGCTACGGCAGAAGAAGCCGGCTCATCATCGCCAGGCTCCGGCACGGCATGGGCGCTGCGGATAAACGCCACGGGATCGGGCCATTGCGGCGGGAGTTTGGGACCTGCATATCCTGCCGCCAGCGCCAACGCCGGAACGAACAGGGCGGCTGTTCGCCACCTTCCGATAGAAAATAAAGCGCCATTTGCCCGCATCCGTTCGCCATGCAGCCACACAAAGGCAAAAAAACCGAGCCCGACAAGACGAACGATCGCCTGATCGCCGTTATATGGGAAAAACGTATCAAGGACGGCAATATACGTAACGGTCAACGCATACGGAATCAACCACTGCTGCCGTTTCCCGATGAGCCAATGAAAAGCGGCCGACGCGAGCCATAGCAGAAGAAAAAAGACAAACGTGCGCACGGTATCGCTCGGCATGGAAGACCGATCGCCCCACAGCCAGTTGAGGCAATCCCGCCAAAGCGCCGAAGGCAAAGCGGCGATGGAGTGAGACGAAGATAAACGGGAGAGCGCCCATCCGATATAAACACCTTTCCCAAGAAATGCAAGCCACGCCGGGAGACGAACCCAATAGCCGGCAAAGCAAAGGAAGACAAACGAGACAAACAAACCGATATGCCCGGTATCCGTCACATCGTCCAACGGCCAGAGCCATTCGGTGAGCAGCCAAGCCGCAAACAAGGCAGGCAAAAACGAAGAGAACAGCCGAGCTACCCCCTTCTTCATTGAAACTCCCCTCCTTGCCGAACCGTTTGCAACATGTCAGGGGCAATGACGGAGACATGCACACCGCTGCGGCGAAGCTCTTCTTCCCAATGCCTTTGTTCCTCTCTCCGTTCGCCCGTCACAACATATAAAATGACGCGGCGCTTCATCGCCAGCGCGCGCAACGGCGGCACCAGCGCGGAAGACAAGGCAGACGTCACCAAAATACATCCGGCCGCCGTTTTCCAATTCGTTTCGTCAACAAGCAGTGGCTCCATTCCCCCTTCGCGGGCCGCCTTCACTTCCGCCAAGCGGAGAAGAAGCGCCTGCCACTGTTCCTCATGACGCCGCGGCGCTAAGGACGAGCGCTCTTTCCCCGCCACAAGCAGCCCAACCGGAGCTCCCGCATCCAACAACGCTTTCGCTACAGAAGCGGCCAGCGTGACCAGCTCCTCAAACCAAGGTGATGGACCGCCATCCAAGACAACGAACCAATCATCGTTGCGCTGCTCATCAAATTCTTTTGTCATCAACTCGTTCTTGCGCGCTGACGCCTTCCAGTGCACCCAAGACATTTTATCGCCCGGCGCGTATTCGCGAGCCCCGACCGCCACCGCTAGGTCGCGCCGATAGGCAAACGTCCGGGCCGCGTTTCCATGGGAAAACCATTCACGCACCATGCTCGCCGGCCACTCCACATAGCGGGGATAGACGATGACCGTGCACGGAGCCGAGAACGATTCCGCCCGCTTCCCCCAACCAAACATATCGCTCACTTCCAGCCGCACCGCTTCCAATTGATGGCGGCCGCGGGGCAACATAAGCGTCCATCGGCAAGAAAGACGGCGCCGAAACACCCAAGAAACGACGGCACCCCCACCTTTCCCCTCTCGTTCCTCACCGACCGCGACCGCGGCCATGGGAAACGGCCATGGCAGCTCAACTCGAACAGTAACCGGGATCGCTTCTCCCGCATAATAGCGCTGCGCCGGCACCGTCCGGCTCACCGCCGCACGCCGGAGCGGATACAGGGCTACCGTCAACGCATGCAACCCAAACGGCAAAAAGCTGTAAAACAAAAACCAGCTGACAAAGCCCCCTTGAAACATGGCATAGGAAAACAAAACCGCAGTTAAGATCACCACGCCCAACAAGGGCCGCCACGTTCTCCTCCCCGTTCGCTTCATCCCGTTCACCGCCGTCCTTGCACCGGCACCGGCGTGCGGGCCATCAGCTCGGAAAGGATCGTTTTCGCATCAAGCTTGTCCCATTTCGCTTCCGGACGAACGAGCAGACGATGGGCGAGCACATAAGGAGCGAGCTGCTGTATGTCATCAGGGATGACAAAATCGCGGCCATGAATGAGCGCGTAGGCCTGCGCTGCTTTCATCAAGGCGACCGACCCGCGCGGGCTGACGCCTAAATACACGGCTTCATGCGCCCGGCTTTGCCGGACCAGCTCGACGATATATCGCTTCACCGTATCGCTGACATGCACATCGGCTACCTTCTGCTGCAAAGCCCGCAATTCGTCGAGCGTCATCACCGGTCCGATCTCTTCCAACGGCTTCATTTTTTCCAGCCGATGCAACAGCTCGATTTCCTCATCAGCAGACGGATAGCCCATTTGCAGCTTCAGCAAAAACCGGTCCAACTGCGCTTCCGGAAGCGGATACGTTCCTTCGTATTCAATCGGGTTTTGCGTCGCCATGACAAAAAACGGCTGCGGCAGCGCCCGCGTGATGCCGTCGACCGTCACGCTTCCTTCTTCCATGGCCTCAAGAAGCGCTGACTGCGTTTTCGGCGACGTCCGGTTGATCTCATCAGCGAGCACAATATGAGCGACGATCGGCCCGGGTTTGTACTCAAACTGCCGCTCTTTCGGGTTATAGACTGAAACACCAATCACATCGCTCGGCAACAAATCCGGCGTAAATTGAATCCGTTTCAACTCAGCTTGAAATGATTTCGCCAGCGCACGTACGAGCATCGTTTTGCCGACGCCGGGCACGTCTTCAAGCAATACGTGCCCCTTGGCCAACAGCGCCGTGAAACTGAGCACAATCACGTGCCGTTTTCCAACAATGACTTGTTCCACATTGCGAACCACTTGTTCGATGGCGGGAAGCAACGATTCGTTCATCGTCATGACACCAAGCTCCTTTTATGGTGATAAATGGGTCTTTTAGCGGTAGACAATATCTCGTTTATACTATTAATATGATATCGAATATACCGAACTTTTGGAATCGATTTGCAACAAAGGGGGAGGAGAAAAACAGGAAAACGAGGGTGTCCTAAACGGAACACCCTCGTCCCCCACTACTACGCGCGCTGCCTGAGCGTTTCCTATAGTTGTGTTGATCTTGAAAACAGACAACCTTTTGGATCAGCCCCGTTTTTTGATCCTCCTGTTCGCTCCCGGCGTTTTGGGCCACTAAATCATCTTCTCCGGCCTTACCCATTCTTCGTACTGCTCGGCTGTCACATACCCGCTTTTCAAGGCCGCTTCTTTCAGCGTCAATCTTTCACGGTGCGCAAGCTTGGCGATTTCCGCGGCTTTGTCATAGCCGATATGCGGGCTTAACGCTGTCACGAGCATGAGCGAGCGGTCCACGTACTCTTTCATTTTCGATTCGTTCGCCTCCAACCCTTGGGCGCATCGCTCATCAAACGAACGGATGGCATCACCAAGCAGCTGCACGGACTGAATGGCGTTATAGGCGATGACCGGTTTGAACACGTTTAATTGAAAATGGCCTTGGCTTGCCGCAAAACCGATTGTCGCATCATTGCCAAACACTTGCACGGCCACCATCGTCATCGCTTCGCTTTGCGTCGGATTGACTTTGCCTGGCATGATGGAGCTCCCAGGTTCATTGGCTGGAATCGTGATCTCCCCGAGCCCGGAGCGCGGTCCGCTCGCCAGCCAGCGAATATCGTTCGCGATTTTCATCAGATCGGCGGCGAGCGCCTTCAACGCCCCGTGAACGTAAACGATCTCGTCATGGCTGGTCAGCGCGTGAAATTTGTTGGCAGCAGACCGGAACGGGTAGCCGGTTTGGGCGTGCAGCTGTTTGGCGACTTGTTCGCCAAACGCTGGCGGCGCATTGAGCCCCGTGCCGACCGCCGTGCCGCCGATCGCCAAATCGAGCAGCTTGTCGGCCGCTTCGCTGATCATCATTTTGCTTTTCTCCAGCATCGTCCGCCACCCGGAAATCTCTTGTCCGAATGTGAGCGGCGTCGCATCTTGCAAGTGGGTGCGCCCGATTTTGATCGTCTTCGCATATTGCCGCTCCTTCGCTGCGAACGTGCCGATCAATCCATCCAGCGCCGGCAGCAAATGCGTGTGAATTTTCGCATACACCGCCATATGCATGACCGTTGGAAACGTATCATTGGAGCTTTGTGACATATTCACGTCATCGTTCGGGTGAATGCGCTCCTCGCCGTCACGGAGCAGCTCGTTCGCCCGTCTCGCCACCACTTCGTTGACGTTCATATTCGTCTGCGTCCCGCTTCCCGTCTGCCAAACGACAAGCGGAAAATGCGCATCCCACTGACCGGCCAAAATTTCGTCGCACGCCGCTACAATCGCCCGTCTTTTCGCTTCGCTCAGCTTCCCGGCTTGCTCGTTGACGATGGCTGCCGCTTTTTTCAGCTCAGCATAAGCATAAATGAGTTCCAGCGGCATCGTTTCCTTGCCGATCCGGAAGTTTTGCCGGCTTCTCTCCGTTTGCGCTCCCCAATATTTATCGGCCGGCACCCTCACCTCGCCGAGCGAGTCGCGTTCGATTCGTTCGTTCATTGCGTTGTCCTCCTTTGCATCGACATCCCCATGACAAGTTTATCACCAAAAGATATACTTGACTTTTAAAGACAAAATCGGTTGGTATAAAAAGGAAGGGTGTCATAGTGAAGAGCTCCATGACATTTTTATTCCCATTTTGAGACAGATCAACGCAACAAATCGGCGGAAAAAACGTCTATGTTTAGAAAAGGGAGGAATGGTTCGACAATGAAGAAACGACGGGCCCCGCTTCTTATTTTGCTTCTATGGCTTTCCGGCTGTTCATTCGGTGATATCAAGCCGCCTGAATTAACGTTGACCATCAACGGCGAAACAGTCGACCACCGGCTCGGGACTTACACGTGGTCAACAGGCCGGCGCGGAGTTGTTGCCGATGCCGCCGCCCCACCGCTGCTCGTCAAAGAACTCAAGCCTCATCCCGCCGCTTCAGGGGCAAAACTTCACATCGAGTTTGACTACCGCCCATCGACACTCGAAGCCGGCGTATGGAAGGATGATGATGTTGACTGGCAGCCGGTGCAACATGGAACGATCACACTGCCAAAACAACAAGGCTCGTACATCTACGTCATTCACGCTGCTTGGCAAGAGGGGGAGGCGATTTATGCGTGCTTGATCCGCATTCCATAGCGTGGTCATTTTCATGGTCAAAACAAAAAAGAACACCGGGGAAAACCCCAGTGTTCCAACGGATGGGAGGCGCTGATTACATCATGCCGCCCATCGCTTATCAATGGACATCAAAGTTTCTTTAAGTCTGTTAAATGTTGAATTATAGGGATTTTTAGAGACTTGTAAGGTTTAAATATCCAATAAAAAATATAATTTTTGATTAAATTCGTGGTCACAATGTGGTCACAATGTGGTCACGTGGTCAAAAAAAAGGCGGATCACTCCGCCTTTTCCCATATTTCATCGAGTGCGGCATTGAAAAACCACATGCTGCGACAATTCTTCATTAAAACAGTCATCATTTCTGTTTTATTGGCTATGGAAACCAAAAAACTTGTCAAAGTTCGTTACTAATTAAGAGACTGCAATAGTCGCCAAATTTTATCCAACTCTTCAATATCATCGGAATGCCATTTCCTCGATTTTAACTCTATCAAGAGTTTTTCAGTAGCATTTAAAATGGATTGTTGTAATTGTGCTACTTGACATAAACACGTGAAGACAATTTGTTGAGAATCACTTTTATTCCTTACAAATTCCAATCCGATCGTGTGCTCTGAAATTTTCTTTCCCTTCATAAACCAAGGTCCATCCATAAAGTCGAATTCATACACTGTCCCAATTCTATCATTTTTAATATTCATAATGTTTTTTTGCCACCATCCTAGAATCACCACCACAAAATCATTCCAGCCTTCTTCGGGAAAAAAGAAATCACCAATCTTTAGATAAATTTCACCTATAACATTTCTACTAGTGTTCATGAATATTGAATTTGTATTTACTACAACTTCAATGTCTTTTAACAACATAATCACCCTTTCTAAAATTTAGGATAAGCAGTCTCTATGATTTTTGTCTTCAGATTGACCCACATTTCTATTTTCATTCCTCCCCCATATCCTTCAATTTTCACCCTATCGCCTTGAGATTTTAACTTTTTCCCGTTTTTATAAGCCTCTATAATCGCCTTTTCTATTTGTTTAGTAGTCATATTTTCAGGAAACAAATCTTTCTTTCCGCTTTGTTTTGCCCGATTTCCCGATTTAATATGACCTGATAAGATATGCTCCATATCTATGCTTATAGCTTTGTATGAGGGAAGATTTATTGGTTTTGTTTTCGAAATCTCACTTAGGAATTTTTGATCAAACTTAACTTCGATTTTACTTCCTAGCTTAGCTAATTTTATTTCACCGTTGACTATCTTTCCACCAGGAATAAAACTTAAAGCTGCAATAACTTTATCAATTGTATTAGCGTTGGGATCCAATAAAGTTTTAATATCATCTCCAATGATAAAATCAAATCCCAGTTTAGCGATTTCCTTTAAAGATTTTACCACTTCTCCCCACGTAGAATCTTTAGAATGAACCTTATTTTCCAATGCTTTATACTTATTCTGAATAATCGTTTTTTGATTATAATAATTTTTTTGCTGTATGTCCTGCTCAATAGCACGATAAGTGCTTTTTCCCGCCAAGCCATCCACTGTCAACCCATGGGCCTTTTGAAACCTTTTCACTGCCTCTGCTGTTTGTTTACCGTAAATACCATCAATAGCCCCGACGTTATACCCCAATCGTTGAAGCTTAGTCTGTAAATCTTTTACCGCTTGTCCCCGATTTCCTTCCCTAAGTGTCTGACCTGTCCAATGATCATTACTGATCGATGAGTTTGATTGTGATGTTGTCGTTTCTGTTCTAACATACTTTTGTAGAGCTTGGTACGTTTGCTTTCCTGCAATACCATCAGCTGTAATTCCCACCTTCTTCTGAAATTCCTTCACAGCCTTCTCTGTATTTGCTCCGTAAACTCCATCAATTCCCCCAGGGTTAAATCCGGCTCTGTAAAGCCAAGATTGCAATGTCCTCACATCATCATTTCGATCACCTCTTTTTAGCGTTTGCCCACTCCATAGATAATTTGTATAATTTGATGGATAATAGATGATTCTGCTAGCCCCATCTACAACGTACATCATTAGCCCCCCATTTCAAAGCTTTATCCATTCATTCCGATATTAACTGTTTTTGATCGAAAATATTGTCGAAATTTTGTATTAAAACAAAAAAATATTCGCAGTACTAGTTGAGGTTTCTAGGCAGGGGCTATTTTTATGCTTGTTTGATTTCACCTAACATCACAGGTGTCATTTATGGTTTGCAAGGTTCAGGTCTTAACCATCCGAACCTTCGAAGGCAAACTAAACACAGCCACGAGACTTTTCAGAATGAATAGATATGCTCTTTTATTCCATACAAAATTATTTTCGACTGCTATCTCATACAAAAAAAGGCGGAGCGATCCGCCTTCTTTTCGTTGCTCATATTCCATCCTTTTTTAATCTTCCTCATCATCTTCTCGATGAAAGAAGGAATATGTCAGAGGATTAAAGCCCTTCTCACATGAGAAGGGCTTTTTGCATTATTCTGCATCATACGGGCGATATTTCTTACGCAATGCCTCAAGTTCTTTTTTTCTTTCTTCAATATCCTGCCGTAAAAACAAGCTATCACCACGTAATTTTTTTATCGGATTCAACTTGCCAGCGGAAATCATTTGACTAATCCGTTGACGAGTAACTCCAAGAATTTCAACCACTTCGGAAGTGGTGAGGACTTCATTTTTAATGAAGCACTCCACTTCTTCCCGGTTTTTCAAGTGGTATTCCATCATTCATCACCCTCGAATTTCAATTTGTATTTGATCACGATCATGATCACCCAAGCTGCAACAAGCACCAACGTGATCCATCTTAAAATCGTCATATTGTGGAAATCAATTTCGTTCAACCAAGACAGGAACAACATTGCGAAAAAGCAATCTGTCGCTTCGATTTTTTTGAACCATTTCTTCATTGGAATTTGTGTGGAAGAACGGATATAATATTCTTGAGAGGGTGAGGTTGGCGGTAACCCCACCCCCTCATTAGTTTATCGTTTTTTCTTCTTTTTCTTGCGCTTGCGCTTCGCATCGATTTTTTCGTTGATTTCGAGGATGGTTTTAATCAACGTTGCGAGAGCCGCAAGCGTAAGAATGATTTCCTTTACCACTTCCACACCGCTGTTCACCTCCTTTCAATTATATAATACCTTATCTATTTATAATCGTCAATAGTTATAACAAAAAAATCCCCAAAAAAGGGGATTTTACACCCACAAGCCATCGCAAGAAACGGTGTTATACATCGATCCATCTTCAAGGCCGATATTTACAAATCCATAGCTAGCTCCATCCGCAGCAAGAGAGTCCCAACGTCCGTCGGTACCACGAGCATAATAAACTTGCAACCAATGCGGGTTTGTATCGCCAGAGCTAGGGTCATCAACAGTGGCTACATATTGACCAGCCGCAACTTGACCAATCTTCCGTCCTGACACTGAATATAGATTCTCTGTTCTCTTCATTTTGAACGTAGAATATGTTCTTCCCCCAATGGTTACTGTTCCATAACGATACTTCGATTTATATGCATTTTCCAACGCGCTTGCCGGTGGCTCAATCAACATCCCATCTCTTATTAGAATTCCGCTCGAATTGCGGAATACAATGAAGAAAGCATAGCCATCCCCTCCTGCTCTATAATTCAAGCCAAAAAGTTCGTAAGGATAAATAGTTCCGATTCGATTTAGATCCATATCATAGACCGGCAGTTGCTTTCCAGACATATTGATTGCAACGATATTCATTCCCTATCACCTCTTGCTTTTTTGTTCATTCCAAGAAAGTGGACGCTCTCTTCCGTTTTTTTCGATATATTTCCATAGTTCTGGACGATTCTCGCCACCATGATAGTATGAACTCATCCCGAATTTGTGCGTCTTCGTCCCGTTCAATTCAACATCCAAGTCGTGCAAAATCCGATGTGCATACACCAAGCCCGTTGTATCTTTTTGGCTTGTTGCAATTTCGAGAACAACCTCGAGAACTTCAAAATCCAATTTCAAATCTCTCGGATCGTCATCAATAGATACTATATCCAGCAAGTTGTTCTGTTCCATGGTTTTGATCTGTTCCGTGATTTCGGGGATGATTGCTTTTGCTTCCTTAATCAAGGCATCAGCGTGCTTCTTTTGTTGCTCCCAATTGACATTCTTGATTCTCCCGTAGGTTAGCGTGTCCTCATAAAATTGATGGTGGTCTCGGACAAACTTTTGAATGCTCTCTTTCACACCCGGCTTCCAGTTCACTTTTTGCCCAACGTATGACCGAATAGCTTCGTACTCAGCATTTTTTGATTGTTGGTTCTCTGACCTCTCTTCCTGTTTGGAGCTTTGTTCTTCGTTTCGAGTCCTCTTCTCCTTACTCTGTTCTTCTCTTTGGCTATCCTGCTTCGTGTTTCGCTCTTGTTCTGTCTGTTCTGCCTTAGGCTTGTCTGGTTCTTTCGACTCTTTTTCCGGAGAATCAGAGCACCCCGACAACAAGACAGCGACCAACATACCAATCATCGGTTTGTACAGTTTCATTTGTAAAACCTCCTAGATTTGGTATTTACCTTTATCATAAATCACCTCCTTTCCGTTTGAAAGTAGTTAGGCTCTGTATACATCAATAAAGGAATCAAGCCCTTTTTCTTTCAACTCCCTTACTCGTTTTTCAGCATTTTCCCGATCCGCGAAACTGCCTGCCATCACGCGGTAGAATACCTTCCCACCGTCCGACGGCTTCGGTGTAGTCTTTGCCTCTGACGTGGGCTTGGCTCTCCACCCATGAGCTTTGGCCAGCCCGTGTGCATGCGCCAGTGCGATCTTCCGCAGATTGTCATCCGACTTCAGAAAATCGGCATCGTCCTTATTGTCAATAAACCCATTCTCGGTCAGAACGGCAGGCATCTTCGTCTCGCGGAGAACGGCAAGGTTTGCCTCTTTCTTTCCGCGATTGGAAAATTTTATTTCGGTAACAATGGTATCGTGTAAAACGTTTCTCAATGCCTGTGTTTTCGGCTTGCTCGGATACGAGCCGTTATAAATGTACGACTCGAATCCCTCTCCGCCACCTGCGTTGATGTGAATGCTACAAAAGTGATCCGCGTTGAGTCGGTTGGCAAAAGCAGCGCGGTCGCTCAAGCTGACAAAAACGTCTTTGTCGCGAGTGAGATAGACCTTGACACCTTCGTATAGCTCATGAATGTAGTCTCTCGTATAGAGCGCGATTTTCAGCGTCAAATCCTTTTCACGAAGTCCGTTCGCTACCGCACCCGGATCGTGGCCGCCGTGGCCAGGGTCGATGACTTGAATGAAGTCAGCCATATTCATTCCTCCTTCGATAGTTTGGAATAAAAGGCAAACAAAAAACGCCCTTTACAGGCGTCGTTCTTTTTGGATTTCATCATAAATGGCATCAAATTGTTCGATATACTCGCCATATTTGTTATAATCATTTTCATTTCTCATTTCTCCAAACAGTTGAATCAGCTCGCTTAATTTTGTTTTCATCGAAAGTTGATCTTCAAGATTATAAAAATGCCTTGCATAAGCATAACCAACATGAGCCATGTGAGACAAGAAGTCTTCTCTGCTGGAATATGGTGCGTATTCGCCTGAGTGAAGCGATTGGCTCATACCTTTCAGCCAATAATATACGTCGCTATATTCACTTTTCTCAATGAAAAACGACGCTTCAGATTGTTTGTTTGGAACTTCATCCACAAAATAAGTTGTGTTAAAGTGCTTATCTAACTCATGAATGGTTTGGTGAATCTCGTAAAAAATCTCATCGCCTTTGATTGCGTTGTTTTGAATCGCTTGATTCACCAGCTTTTTCACTCTGTTTAGCTCATCTATCTTTTCGCCGTCATATTTGATATTGCCCAAGTTCTTTCTGATATCGTTTAAAATTCTCTTATAATCTTCGTTACTTAAAGTCTTTCCGCCATTATCAACCTTTGCTTTGTCCACGAGAACAGCAGAATTCAGATGAGCAAAGTAGAGCTCAAAATTCGATTTGTATTCAGGGTGATTATGTGGATCGACGCCGACAGTCAGTTGTTCTTTTTGTTCCAATTTCGACTGCTGTGTATTTGAGGCAGGTTTGGTACTTTGGGCATCCTTATCGCTCATTGCAAAAAACCCGATCCCTAAAACAATGGCAGCTAACAAGCCCAAAATCCATTTCCCCAACTCGAACCCTCCCCCTTGGCCTTATTATGTCGTTACCATTTTAACCAATTTTTCAACTCCTTTCAAATGAAGGACGCCAATTCGGGCGCCCCTTCCCCTTAATAATCAACGATACACCATGAAAGAATATGTTGTTACCACCCCCGTATATTCTTCATTTTCTCTAGCTTGATAGTACAAACGGACCCTGTATCGACCTTCTTTCTTTCCGGCCAAGTAAAATTTTTTGACAGGTGTTTGATGTCTATAATATCCCGATTGCAATTCCACAGCCTTCCAATAACCATCATAAATTTCTAATGCCAAGACATAATCCCAAGTTGGCGCAATAAATCCATCGCCGTTTGGATCTGCAATTCCTCCACCTTGATAAGAGACCGTTACATCAATTGAAGTAGCGTTTTCTGTATAGTAGCTGGCATCAGTGCAAACAACATGCGGCATCATAATATCACTACAAGGCATATTCCAACCACCCTTTCCCATTATTTTTTGTCCTTCTCGTCGCTTTTGTCATTGTTCTTGTAGACCCCAATCGCCGCCAACAAGCCAAAAACGCCGGAAACGATGATCTCAAGCGCCCCTTCGATTTGCTCTGGATCATCGACCTTGGCGATATTCGCGATGACCAGAGCAACAATCGGGATGAAATACCCGATGATTTTTTTCCAATCCTTCATCACCACTCACCTCCTTTCTGGACAAGATAAATAAGTGCGAATAAAAAACCTAACAGCCAAGGGGTGATAGCTGTTAGGATCGCGCTAAACCACATTTTCTTGAATTCTTTCTTCTCGGCCTCTTTTTCTTGGATCAGGACAAGCGCTTCGCTTGCCTTTTGAAACGCCTCCTCCGCCTTTTTCAAGGCGTTCCGGCTTCTCTCATCAGCTTCACTGGCCATGGACGTTTTTTCCTCCAAACGAATAATTCGTTGTTCCAGTCTGTCCAATGACGACGACACTCCATTTAGCGAGTCATAAATCTCTCGCAGTGTAATTGTCACCCCGTTTCCGTCATGTGAAATGCCCATGACTTCACCTCCTTTCATGGGATATAAGTGAATATCCGCGGGTCTTCTTGCCCGATTGTCCACATCGCCACACCTTTACAACCGTATCGCATTGTGTATTCGGCAGCTTTGATGAAACTTTCAAGGTCGCCGTTCCACGCAATCGAATAGCCTTCCGAATCGCCGACATAGAAATTGCGCAGCCATACACCTGCGTCCGCCATACGGATGCGGATGATTTTCTCTCCTTGCCAAGACGGCACGGTTACAATCGGGAGGTTTTCGTAGTCATTGGAAATCTTGATGCCTAGCCCTTCATCGGGGTCAAAGCCCGAATATACAAGATAGCCTAGCTCGTCATAGCTGTACGGCCGCGTTTCTTCAAGTGCGACATGTTCCACGCCGTCGATGATCGCCGCTACCTTCTCCATCGGCTCATACCGATCATTTGTGGCGATTTGCAGTCGATAGCACTTCACGCGACAACCGCTCGCATATACACCGTGCGCTCCCTTGTTTGGCGGCGCCGGAAACGTTTGTGTACTCGGATAGTCGATGACTTCCGTGTTCCCGACCATGCACTTGATATGATTGCCGTGCACTCGAACCTTGAATGTGTAGCGTTGTCCAAGCGTCAACGTGAGAGGTGCGGACGCTAGCACTTGGGAACTTCCTCCGCTCTCGTATTTCAAATAGAACCGTCCGGCTCGATGGTCAGCAACAAAGACATACCCTCGCCCAATTTGTCCGGCTTGATCGGCGCAAAAGCGAATGCCGTACACAGCGTTTCTGTCGTTCACGTCAGCGCGCAAATCCACTTCGATATGGGCGTTCATCTCGTATTGGCGGTTGACAATCAACTGCATCGATTGCGTCCTTGTATCGGCAAATACATGCGCTTCCTCGGTGCTTGTCGCTGCATAGGGGCGCCATGCTCCAAATGAGTATCCCCTGCTCACTGGAGTGCCGACACATCGTTGTAAATCGGGGTCGGGGTTAGAACCCGGCGGCATGTAATTTGGATCGACATGCAAGTAGTATCTCGTCTTTGCCAAGTCGGTAATGCCGCTTCGGACGTGTGGTCCGAACAGGTCTTCCCAAATGATGGCCGGACGTGGAGGACGGCGCAATAATTCGCCTGTAATCGTCATGTTCGCCGGAAAGGAGGCCTGCACTTTTGAAACGATCCCGTTTGTCACTTCTCCCCGTTTCCACGTCGGCTGCAAATTAACACGATACTCGACTTCCCCTCCCGACATGCCATGCTCAAACGCCTCGCAAACGATAAACCCTAGAATTTGCGCATCGTCTTCGCATATGCCAACCTCAATCGTGTTTGAAGTGCCAAACGAAAAGACGCCGCAGTCGTAGAAATGCCTGTCGGGATTGACGTAAAACGGATACCATTCGGGCTGATTTCCTTTTTCCCCGATGACAAAGCCCTGTCCGTTCACACTGATGGGAATTCGCGGGTTTAAATACGGGAAATAGACAACGGCGATCAGTCGATAGCTTCCCGCTTCTGGCAGGGTGAATGAGTAGTACAAGCGCCCGTCCTGCCCTTCGTTTCCTTCTGCTGGTTCGCATGTGTTCAGGTCTTTGTTGTAGTTGTAGACCGCCGAATGCGCGGAATAGCCGTAAAATGTATAGCCGGACAGTGTATCACGCGGCGTCCAAGTCGTGCCCGTTCGCGTGTTCCCCATCCGGCTCGTCACATCGTTCAATATTTTCTTGATGCCCGTGAACTTCGCTCTTTGGTGCTTCGAATAGCTTGTGATGTAGTCCTGTCCGTTGTACGTATCACGGAAAATCACGGTCTGATCGTTAAACGTCTTTAACGTTGCGAACTGCACCGCAAATCGGTCATACACATGCAAATACGTCTTTTCGTAGGATGATTCTTCATCATGGAATCCGGCATATGGAATGAACGATTGATTATACCAAACAAACTCCCCATTTTCATTTGTTTGTCCGGCGTTATGCTTGAACAATCCGTTTTGCCATTGTATAATTTGCCAATATCTGACGATTGTCCCTGTCCGCTTCTCATTCAACTGCCAACGGCGTCCATATGCGGCTGTTCCGACATACACCTTCTCTGGTTGCAGTACATTTTGGACATGATCTAACACCTGTTCGAGCCACCATAATGGGGTAGATGCTCCAGGCGCAGTATTGCCCGACGAGAAATCATAGGACATGATTTGAAACTCGTCGATAGCCTGATTTCCGTTCAAATCCCTTCCGCTAGCAACGGTTCGATAGTCTGTCCATTGATACCAATACGGCTCAAAATCGCCCGTCATCGCATGAAGGTTCACGCGCAATTCCAGCCCTAACGGAATACAAACCTCGTTTTTCACCCTTACAAGCAAATCGCGATACTTTTCCGCTTCTTGATATGAGCGACTTCGAGACGAACTTTTTTCAAAGTCCATCTCAATCCCTTTGATGCGGTTCGGGAAACGGTTCATGTAGAGTTCGGCGATTTTCCGAAGTTGTCGGATGAACGTGTCTTGTGCATTGTTCACGTTATCTAACATCGGCTCTACCCGACTTTCATTAAAACAAACCATTTGTAACGACCACTTGATACTCGGGTAGTGATCCACCAAAAATCGCAACGAATCTCTCATCCAATAGCGAATGCCGCTCTCGTCATCGGTCAAGACTGGATACGCTTCTCCGGCCTTGTAATGATAAATCGAACCGTCCGCTAATACACCGAAATCGTGAAGACCAAACGCATGTATTTTGTCGTGATGTTCTAAAAACGCGTACCAAAAGTTGCGCTGATCGCCGCCCCAATTCTTCCAAGCGTTCGGGTCAATGATTTCCCATAAGCCTGTTGAGACTTCTCTCGCGTATTGCTCAAATTCAGCGTTTGACGGCTCATTTAGCGACCAAGATAACAGCTTTATCATGGCTTGGACTTCCCTTCCTGCCATTGAATGAGTTCGACAACTCCCCAGTACCCAATGCCAACGTCTTGCATTTTCCCATTAACTAGCTTGTAAAACTCGATGCGAATCCGGTTCGAGCCATAAGGCAAGCCCATGAACAATTGACGTTTGATTTTTAACGTTCCGTTCCCGACATTCAGCAACCGGCTGGCTCGGTTTGCCGGCTGCCCATTGATAGTGGCGATGTTTTGAGAAGCCCATAGTTTGATTTCACTACCAGCCGGGCCGCCTTCAAAAAAGAACTCGCGGCTATACCGTTTATTTAACGGGTGGTCCGGTTCATCTTCATACGTCAATTCCTCGCCGGAAACGAAATCGCCATAGTTCGTTGAGATTCGTAAAAGGTCGAAATCATTCTTCGCATACAAGGTGATATCCACCGCAGTCGTAACTAATTTTTGCGAGAAATCATCTTCGTAGATATTCGGAACCACAATTGCTTCATGCCCTCGGCCGACGATGTTATAAAAGCGATTTTTCACACTAGGGAACACCCTCGGTTGATCGCCTAGGTACAAATCGCCGCCGACGGCTGTCTTGGTTTCGTCCAGCGTTCCATACTTTGGTGTAAAAAATTCGGCCGTATTTGGAATGGTGGCCGTCACTTGTTGCCCTTCTTGCAATTGGAGATCCGTTATACGAACCGTCCCTGCTTCGACGTTTTCCACGACGAATTCTATTTCGATGCTGGATACCTTTTTTCTTTGGAATTTCGATAACGTCGCTAAATAGCGCGTCCAGGATTCCTTGTTCATGCCGCATCACCCATCCAAGGACCAACGAGTCTCCGAAGGATGGCCAGCCCAAATGGTCGCGATCGTTCCCCCTTGCAACATGATATCCGTAACATTGATTTGTCCGGATTGACAGTTTTCCATGACAAATTCAACTTCGATCGCCGCAACACCGCGATCCGGATTTTTCACCTCGATCGCTTGATTTATGAGATTAAAATACATGATTACGCCTCCCCAGCTAATGAAATCCAAATCGGTTCATCTTCTGTTCCATCCGCATATTTGATGCGGATATACACCCCGACTTTTCCGGTTCCGACTTGCAAGTTTTCGGTGGCCACACGCATGCTGATGGAATACGAATCGCGATGGGACGGGTAAACGATTTGCTTGAGTGTCTTGATTTTTCCTTCTTCGGCCGTTGCCTTAAACGAGGCATTGCCGCTGTATCCGTTGACCGGATCAATCTCCCACCCGTTATTCGTCCAATAGTTGAACCCGTCATCAGCACGGGAATTCATGAGGTAGTTAAAGACGCTTAGGTTCAATAAATCCTGTCTGTCTACCGTATCCTCCGATTCCAAAACGGGTGCCGCTTCCTGAACACCCGACAGCAAATCAGACAGCGTCGGTTGTGGACGTTCAAGCTCCACTTCCGATTCCCACGGCTTTTTGATGTTGTACTTCCAACGAACAATGCGCTTTTTCTCGTTGATGCCCAATTCTTTGTCGTACACAAACACGTTATCGCCAAGGGCGAATTGTTCATGGCTTAACCCCGACAGTCTCGACAAGTCGGCGACTTTCATCACGTATGAAGCAGTCGGACGCGACAAGATGCTCAAGGCATACAAACCGCGCTCGTAAAGGTGGAACGGGTTGGTGAAACGCTCGTCTTTCACGATCAGCACTTTCTTTTTGGCCGTATATTGATGGTTTTCAATATAGGGCAATCCTTCTGGATGAGCGTCTTCAATCGTCATATTGTTCTTCCCGTACAAGTACAGCTTTGTGACAAGATTTTTCGTACTGTAGTTCACTTCGATTTCCTTCATGTTTTTCCGATAGACGATAGACGCTCCGGAATCCCTTCCTTCCGGCCGCAAGAAATCGACTGTATTGTTGCTTGTGTTGAACCACAACTCGCCCGTAAAGACGTTGGGAAGCTCTCTCAATGCTTTCAGCCGATTCGTCAATCCTTCCTCTAGCTGAAGGTTTCGGCGCTCTGTCACTTCCACACGCCCGACTGTCCACCCTGTCCCGTCCAGAATATCCGCCATGATTTGTTCCGGCGTCGCGTCCTGCCAACTCCACACTTTCATCGGCTCGGTATATTGCAAGTCGTACCACGTTGCTTCGCAATACACAACGAGTTCAAGCCGCCCTCCGGCTCTCACTTTTGAAACATCGCGAACGAAATATCGCTGATTTACGACTTCGATAATATTTTCGTTTTGAATGTACTCCCGTTTTGGATCGTTGTATGGAAGGGAAAACGTCAGCGTATCCACACTGCCAATCTCTTGTTCCAAAATCGGATCATCGGCGTTTTCCAATACGCCAAGTCGCTTCCCCTCTTGGTCATACACGACAAGCAAGGCGTTAGACAGTCGGCTATACAAGGGCTGTTGTCGTTGTGGCGGTTGGCTGTTGTATCGAATCTTGCCAAGCAGGTTATACCGCCCAACTCTCAACTGATTGTATTTCAGCACAGGCGTCACCTCACGCCACGACTAGCCAAGGCGAGCAATAGGAACTTCGTTGAAACAACGCTCCGCTTGCCGGAAACGTTGACGGCATATCCCCAAAAGGAATGTTTGTCGCCCGATAGCCGCCGTAAACTGTATGTGGGTTTGGACGTGGGGACAAATCTTGCAAGAACGTTTGGGCGTCGAATCCTACGATAGGAATGGCACTGACTTGGTTCAGTCCGTCATAATACGCTGTTGCCCCATCGTGCCTTGCAATCCAATAGAACCCCGGTTCTAACTCCAAATTAATGTCCACCATGCCCCACCCTCCGGCCGCCGGAATGGTGATGACAGGGCTTTGAAAGAGCAATTCGCTCGGCCGCAGGCCGTTATCGCGATAAATACCGATTCGCAACGATACATTCGTGCTTGCTGAATTCAGCTTCATCGCCGCCTTGTTGAATCGGGTTTTGGTTGGCAACGGAAACGGGAAAGCGTCAATCGTGTTGCCGTAAACCAATATCCGAAACGCGGGCACGTGGCTGTTCACGTTCGCCGTTCCGTCTGCATTTAACGGATTGTAATCGCGCCGAAAATGGCTGACATACGTTCCCGACAACGGATAAAAGGGCTCAACTCCCGCCGGATTATTAGCAAGCAACAGCGAATGTTGATCCACCGTCTGTTGCAACGATGGAATGCTTCCGACGCTCCCGTCTATGCTTTGACGCCATGCTGAAACGTTGGTGATATACGTGAAATCCGCCGCAATCGTATCGTTTAAATTTTGTTGCTCATGAAAGACGACAACACCGTGCGCCGGACTGATTTCGTATTCGCTCGGGTCAACTTGGGCGCCGTTCCGATAGATAATCGGCGCAGGGTTGTCGAGCCAATTTCGTATCGCCCCTTCATAAATCCGATAGCGAATGGTCGGATCATCTTGGTCAGCCACAGGCGTCAATACGTGCCCTGTCTCTTGCGCCGTCTGCATTTCCAAAACCGACTGCATTTTGTTGATGTCATGTTGCAAGCCCGAAATATGAGCTGCCAAAATGTCTTGGCTTGTTAGGTCTCGATAAGGAGTTTGCGCCATGGTTTCACCTCTTTTCTAAATCCATCGGCTTCGAGCATAGACGGTCGCTTTCTGAATGGTCGCATTTCCTTCTGTGAAAAACTCCACCTCGTTTTCCTCGATGTCCAAAAACGGAAAATCCATCGAGTCTAAATGCTGATTCGCTGATCGCTTGTTCCCGTATCCATTGACAATGTAGGACGTGACAAGTTGACTATCCAGCACAAGCGTTTCGCCCTGTTGCAACGTTCCCGAAAAACGTACGGATGTGAACGGCGTTCGTACACCAATTGAGCCGCCGCTGCATGTTCCCTGTATTTCAATCAGCGGCTCTGAATACTCGTTGCCTTTTTGGCGATTCACGACGTACACGCCCGCGCCGCTAAACTCGAACACTTCGTCCTCAATCGCATAGTAGAACGGATCGGGACAGAAAAAGTTCAGCGTCCCTTGGCCGGATCGGATCAAGTCGTCAATTTCCGTTTGATCCTGAATGATGGCGTTAATGTATTTGTCCGGCTCATCATCGAAAATGAGCGGCTTTGGCTCGCTCTTGTTCAATTTTCCGGCCAAGAAACGTTTCAATTCAAAATACGACATGTCGAGGTGTTCAAAGATAACCACCTCGACAGGAATGACGACCGACTGATGCCGCTTCTCCAAGAAATACGCGCCATGCCTTCCGGCGATAGACATGGATGCGATTTCTTGCGGCGGCATTAAGGGGCGTCCAATGTCCCGAACCAGTAGATACGGTGAAAGGTCAAACCCGTCATACGTAATCACAAGACGCTCCCCCCTATGCCGTTTGCCCTCATTTTTCCGATGCGCCGTTGACCGAGTTCACGGTCGATATAAGGCGTGACCACTCGCATAATTTCTCTGCCGTCCATCATGACAGGAACAACAATTTCTATTCTTTCGGTGCCCTGTTTTCCGCTGTTTTGCAGTTCTTCACGGATGATGCTTCGCAACATTCGTTGCGGTGCCACAATCTCGGGGTTTCCTGCTCCGGCGTCACCGACAATCGCTAGCGTCGGCTCGTCAACTACACCACCTGTTGCCAAACGCGGAATGTTCGGTATATTGAACCCAATCGAGCCGCCGCCGCGTCCGCCAATCACCGGAACCCAGTCGGGAATCTTCGGAATCGGAATGCGGACGCTGTTGATCGAGTTAATCATGCTGTTGATAAAGTCAATGACTTTGTTTACTGCGCCACGCACCGAACTAACTACGCTGTTCCATGCGCTTGATGTTGCGCTTTTCACTCCGTTCCATACGCTTGAAATGATACTGCGAATACTGTTGAACGCGCTTGAAATTCCCGAACGAATGCCGTTGATAACAGAACTGATTGCGCTTTTGATACCATTCCACACGCTCGACGTGACAGAACGGATCGCGTTCCATACTGTTGAAATCACGTTCTGAATGGCATTGAAAACAGAAGAAACCGCAGATTTAATCGCGTTCCATGCAATAGTCAAAGCCGAACGGATGGCATTCCATACCGTCGTTGTCACGGTGCTAATGACGTTCCACACGGTCGAAATCACCGTCTGAATCGCGTTGAATACTGTCGATACGGCGCTTTTAATGCCGTTCCACACGGTCGTCAACGCCGACTTGATAGCGTTCCAAACCGTGATCGATACACTCTTGATGCCTTCCCACACACTCGCAAAGAACGCACCAATCGCGCTGAACACCGTTTGTGCCACGCTTTTGATCGCATTCCACGAGTCCGTCAGAAACTTGCTGACCGAATCCCAGTTCTTCCATAGCAAAACGATGATCGCGATAAGCGCTCCGATAACGCCTATGACAATCAACACCGGCGCCGCAATCGCTCCAAAGCTGACACCAAGAACACCCATCGCCATAGTGATGGTAGACACAATCGGCGCAAGCGTCAAAAACAGTCCGGTGATAATGCCAATCACCGTGACAACCGCCGCGATGGTTGCCGCCAGCTTCGGGTTATTCGAAATCCACTCCGCTACTTTGCTGACTACATCAGCGATCCCTTGATACACCGGTGATAGGGCTGTGTTTAAATCGTTGAACGCGTTTTGCATTTGCACCATCGGATCGGCGTTCATTTGTTGTACCGTTTGGTTAAACAAGTCTTGATTCTTGTTCGCATCACCCAAGTGCTTGTTCATGTTCAGAAGCGTTTCTGCGATGTTATCGCCTTGGTCTTCCCACATTGTTCCAAAAATTGCCACTCCCAAGGCGTTTCGCTTCGTTTCATCATCGACGTTCATCAGCGCTTGGGCAACCTGTTGCATAGCCGTCCGCCCTTGTTCACCGCCTGCGGCGACAGCCTGCCCCCATGCCTGCAACTGCTTCGCGGAGATGCCTGTTCCTTGTAGCAATTCTTTAGTTGATTTATCAACGTCTTGGCCAAACTCGGCGAGACGGATACGTCCTTCTTTTAAACCCGTTCGCATTCACGTGAGTTCGCTACGCTCACGCCGTCCCTCGAAGGGACTGCTTCACGTCGCCGTGAAGACTAGACCATATCATCATCTAGGCAACAAAAAAGAGAGCCTAGATGCTCCCCGTTTCCATTTAAGAGGACTTATAGACCTTATTACGGCCACGCCCCACCCAATCGCTTGGCTGTACTCTACTCCCTGCCTTACTTGTCAGTAAGGTGCGGTTTCGATGGTCGTTACACACTGCATTTACATTTTGAACTCATAACCGTCGATATGACGGTATTTTTCTTTTTCTCTGCTGAAGTCTCTTTCAACGTTTATCACTTTGTTTCTCAACTTGTTTAGCAGGTACAAACTTATGTTGTATTTTTCAGCCACTTCATTCTTACACCCTACAAATTCAATTTCTTTTGATTTGTTATATACAATGACTTTGATTGCGCTCGGATTCTTTGATCCTGCAATTTTATGTCCATTCCCGTAGTTCGAGTTTTTCTTGCCTATCCGAGTTTTTGCTAGCTCTGAAATCTTTCTACGATGTTCCTCGCTTTTGGGTTTCCCTTTCAATGCTTCGCTTATTTTTAACCTGCGTTCCAGCGTTGCTTTTCTGCCGTATAACGGGCTTTTTTCTCCGCGTTTACCATACATAGGGTTTCTTGCGCCCGTCCGAGATAAACTCATTTTCAACCTTGTTTCTTCTGACGGTTTTCTATTGTAATTGGGATGCAAATAACCTTTTCTCCCGTACATAGAATTGAGTTTGCCCGATACAGCACCCAAACCGCCGTCATCCATGTTCGCAAGATCAAAGCCATAGACGTATCTGTATTCGTTTATAAACCATACCTCATATTGATAAGCTTCTTCGTCAGTAAGGTTATCCATCAATATAACAACAGCGCAATCTACATGATTGACAATTGCCTTAAATTTAGCGTTTCTACCCTTTTTCGTGTGGTATGCTCTGTTCCCGCATCCTTTTCCGACGTAAAAAGGTTCGTTAGTATCGAGCCTTATCCATTCGTAAACGTAGTATTTTCTTTCGCTCATAAAATCACCCTAAATGCAATACTTAACGTTACTTATATTGTATCATATTGTATTGTAAATGCAACACTTTTATTGTATTATATTGTCACATGGAGGTGATTTTATGAAAAAGCGAATTACGTTTACTTTAGATGAAAAAATCATTAAAGAATTGAAAGAGACTTCAGAAAGAACTATGATTCCTCAAGCTCGTATAGTTGAGCAAGCAATCATAGATTTTCTTAAAAAAATAGAATCCAAAATGTAAATGCTTGGCTCGGTGTTGTCTCTTCACTCATAAAGGTGAAGAGATTTTCACCGAATTAGGGGAGTTTTCTATGAGCGTCGCCGCTCATAGGGACAATGCTTTATCCAAGAGATTATCAATGTTCCACGTACCCGTCTCCACTCCTGCGGCGAAGATCGCCTGAATTTCATTCGCCTCAAATCCAGCGCGGTTCAATTGTTGGCCGTACTCGGAAATAATGTCAAGCTGTTCAGGCGGAAAGCCAACGCGCAACAGCGAATTGACAAGCCCAAGCGCTTGCTGATCCGACATTTCAAGCTCACTGCCGATTTCGTTTACCTCTTGAATCAACTCTGTAAAATCGACTCCCGAATAGGCAGCCGCGATCGCTCCGGCTCCCTCGACGATTTTCCGGTTTGCGGCGTCACTCGCATCAGCATTCAGCGCGAATTGACGGCGCACACCTTCTAGGGCGCTTTCCGCGTCAATCCCGTACGCTTTGACCGTGTTTGTTGCTTCTTTGACTGCTTGGATAGACTCGGGAGGAACGTCGAAGGAGACGCGAATTTTCGTCTCCGTGTTCACGCTCTCTAATGCTTTCCCGACAACTGCCGAAATACCTGCGCCTGTCGCCATGCCGGACAGAACGGGTTCGAAATTAATGTCTTTCAGCGATTTTTGGGTATTCTCCGCTTCATCTTGTAGTTTCTTGAGTTCGCCTCTTGCTTGCGACGTATCCACTTTCGGGGAAGGCATGGAACGGATGGTTTGAGTGAGTTCTCGGATCGCTCCTTCCAGTCGAACGACCGAAGACATGTCTGCTTGAATATCCAAATCCGGCATCGACTCAATGGCACTTTCAACCGATTGGAAGGCCTTTTCGGCGTTTCGTGTGACGCGGTTCAAAATGCCGGACACCTCGTCTACGCCGGAAATGGCAATTTGAACGACTTGATCCGCCATGCCTCATCTCCCCTTTCGTAAACGCGCCCGTGAAGGGAGTTTCCTTCTCAATTTCTCCGCTTCTTTTTGGCGCTCTTTTTGAATCTTGTTATGATGGGCGATTAATACCTCTTGTTGCAACGGCGTCATATATGGAACATCGAGTGGCGAAACGCCGCACTCTTTCACAAGAAAATAAAAATTCCTTCCTTCACGATTGAAAAAAGGAATCATCATCGCTTTCCACCGCTTCTTGCACTTGTTGCTTGTTACCGATGCCTGTGATTTCATAAATCCGTCTGGCGATTTCATCCACTAGTTTCGGTGGGAATTCGTTCTCCACAACCTGCTCTGTAATCATCGGGTCAACCGTTCCGTACGCCACGGCTTTAATGGCCGCCCGTTTCCGGCCGCGCAGGTTGGCTTTTGTGTCGAATTGAAGCGTCTGCGCCATTTTGCCTTTTAGCGTGGGCGTCCCTTTCACCGTCACACCTTCTTGCAAAAGTTCCTCGATTTCCGTCGCTTCTTTGTTGTTCAGTGGCCGAATATCCACCTCGAATTCTTCTCCGTTCCACATCACGGTCATCGTTTCTTGATAGGCTGTTCCGTTCAGTACGCCTGCGGTCAATTTCTTTGCCATTTGGTTTCCCTCCAAATTCAATTTATGTTTGTCCTTCTAAAAAACAGATGAGGATAAGCATTCCGCCTATCCTCATGCGACTGTATACGATGCCTTATTGTTCGTCAGCGACACTTGAATCGGTCCTGTGCCAGTCGATTGGTCGAACAAGGCTCGCGCCGTCACGGTTTGGACAATGCCTTCCCGACCTTCCACCGGTTGGCTCGATGCCGTATAAATCAGCCGCGGGAAAATGATGTCCAAATTGCTTCCCAAATGCAACGTGTAGCTGAATTCTTGCAACGTGTCAGTGCTCGGGCCGTCCGTGCCGCCCCAAAAGGCGATTAACTCTTGGTCGCTGTCGAATCCAAGGGCAACTTCTAACGTAACGACCATCGAACCCATAAACGCTTTCTTCGGAAAACGAGAGCCAAAGCCTTGCGCGCTCTCAATGTCCGCGCCCGTCTCCACTGTCAGCGTCAAACTGTTTACAGACGCGCTCATATCCGTTCCGTCCTTTTCGAGCGCCGCCATAGGCGCGGTGAAGACGTTGCCTTCCGTGAATTGAATGTTGGTGGCCAACGGCGCACGTTTGTCCGATGCGCCTAACGTATTGACCGTTAGCAACGCCCACTCATTCTCGATCTCCAATTCAAGCGACTCAATCACGTTGCCAAGAAAGACATGCTCCATAATGTCCTTCCCGACTTTGGCTGAAAATGAAGGCATAAGCGCGCTACGAGCCGGATAGAATGTGTGCGTATAACCAGTCGTGGCATCCCCTGTCACTTCATAGCCGCCCAACGCCCACTTCCAAAACCAGCCCGTCGCTTTGTCGTCAAGAGGCAACGTGATCGCCCCACCTGTCGAGTACACGCCTAATTGCGCCACGCGATCCAAGCCGGAAATGCCTTCGTAAATCAGCTTGTCGTCCTCGGCAGGCTCAATCGAAACACTTTCGGGGTCTAGCGTTTCCGCATATTGCGCCGCCTCCACCCCGAATTCTGTTTCCTCGCCAATCATCAAGTAGCGAGTAATTGCCATGGGTCATCACCTCACTCTTTAACGGTCTTGAGTGGTGCAGGGGTTAGGGTGGCGGCATAGTCCGTATCCGCTGTTCCGGCATCCGCGTCAAGTTTTTGCAACAAAGCGATTTGCTTGTTTCGCAACTCGTTCAGATCGTCAATCAAGTCATAAAAAATCGCTGGCAGTTGAGCAACACCAGCGCCACCTTCGCCTTTTCCGATGTGTTTTGGCACTTTCGCCATGCTATTCCCTCCGTTTCACTCGAAAATCAAATTGCACCGCAGACCAACAGACCTGCGTATTGTTGCCCATCTCATAGGCAGGGTCGACTTGCGTCGGACGAACATCCGACACAGTGCCGCCTAGCGTCCGGTCTTTCACAAGCACGTCATAGACCGTCAGCGCCAAATCATGCGCTTTCTCAAGCGCTTGTTCGGGGTCATTGGCTTTGACGAGAACGACAAAGTTGAATCGTATATCATGATCGGCTGTTTTCCCACCGACCAAGTTAGGAGCATACGGCTCGGGGACAATCCAAATCGCAGGCGTCAGTAACGTCCCGACTCTCACCTTTTCTCCGTAGACAATCCGTTTGATTTCAGCAAGTTCCGGCGCCTGCTCCAATACTTCCCGAACCTTCGCCCGAATCTCCCTGTGAATGTCCTTGAGAGGCTTGTTTTGAATCATATCAGTTTCACTTCCCTCAATGCCTGTTCAACGAAATCGTCAATTCGTCGTTCGGCTGCGGCGATAGAACGCTCAATAAAGCGTTTCGGCTTAATTCCCGGGTGTTTGACCTTTTTGGCAAAGACCACTTCACCGTTTACCTCAAATCGCAACGCTTTCGCTCGCCGCGGATAGATTTCATATGGTTCAGAACCATAGTTTTGCACAAGCGCATATTCAACGTTCGTGCCAACTGTATAGAACCGCGCGTTTCGTTTTTGCAATTTCCATGATCCGGCCAAGCGCCCGTGATCTTGCGGGGAAAACTCCATGAGGTTGCCCCACACTTCAAGCGCGGTCAGTTCGGTCGCGCGGTTTAGCGCTGCCCTCATCCGCGGAATCAACCGCCTCAAGTCTTCCATGCTGATTTCGGCATCAAACATGTTCATCACGCCTCTACATAGTCATCGGATGAAAGGAAAACGTCAATACTTCGCTTCATAAACGGCCGCAATTCTGTCCCTAAATCCTTAGTGACGTCCGATGTATTCAAAATGGATACGGCAAAGTCGTCAATTTGAATGATCGGGCTGGAACGTTGCTGTTGGGCGACCGCGACAACTTTGGCGACAGTCCGCAATAAAACGTCTTGAATCGCCAAATAGTCGTCATCCGTTTCAAGGACAGTCCGTTTGAGCCTCGCATGGATATGCGATGCAATCCGCTCAATCCATGTAGACAACAAACTGTCCAATTTCGTTTCGGGATCGCCAACGTCCGGCGGAAATCCAAAGTGATCCGCAGAAACGCCCGTCAAATCACGGACGTCCTGCGGCGTCACCACCTCGGTCACGGGTTTTTCAAACAATGGCATGGGCGATCACTCTTCTTTCAACGCTTCGAGCTTGTCGATGAGCGTGGAACGCTTCTTGCCTGCTTTCTCTTGGGACAACGCTTCGTCAACGGACAGTTTGCCTTCTTTAACCGCCTCTAGCACCTCGTCAATCGTCATGCTTTGAACGTCCAAGGCAGGTTCGGTGGGTTTGGCACTTTCGTGACGACGTTTCGTTTCGCTTTTGTCGCCTTCACTCACGATTTCCACCTCAAAATCTCGCACCGCTTTCACGGTTAGATATTCACGATTAGAAACCGTGATTTCGACAGTTTGATTAGGAGGAAACTCGACACCGAGGCGGTATCGAGCTTTCTTCCCTTTGTTCGTCACTCGTAATGTTTTCATCCCTGCTCACCTCATCAGCCGGTGTATCCTTTGCCAACGACAGCGGCGTTTTCGTCTTCAAAATGGCAGTCAACGCGCAACGTCGTGACAAAGTCCGTCCGGCGCAATTTCGGTTGGCGATCCGGTTCAATGCGAATGTCGCGATAGATGCCGTAGACAAGGTTGGCTGGATTAACAAGAAGCGCCGTTCCGGCAGGCATGTTGGCCGCATCGACAACCGCAATTCCTTTGTACGCCAATTGCGTTGCAGTCGTTTGTGCCGTGTCGCCAAGTCCCGTGCCGCGAGAACGGAGGACGTCACGGTAGGCGTCTTCAATGTCCCAATGGACGTAGAAGCGCCATTGCGAACGATCACGCAGGTATTTTTTCGGCAAGGCATGAATCATCGCGTCAAACATCGCTTCGACATTGGTCGGATCAAAGTCCGTATCGCCTTGGACAAGATTGGCCGCTTTCTTGAGCCAGCCGTCCGTTTTCGCCAAGAACGGATCGCTGCTCGCTTTGTCGCCGTTGAGGAACAGTTCTTCAAGGTCTACACCGACACGGTCAGCGATCAACTGAATCAGCGTGTCTTCAAATCCCTCACGTTCGATGTTGTCTTCGAGCGTCGAGTCAGTGATGCCGGAAATGCCAATGACTTCTACCGACTCAAGTTTGTTCGTGCTAAAATCCGGCTTCGCTTCGCCAGTCGGGGCTTCTCCTTCCGTCGCCCCTTGCAAAACTCGCGAACCGAATGCAATGCGGTCAATATCATGCGTGTGGCTCGTCATGTCAATCCGACGCGCTTCATCCAAAATGCGGGTGGCTTCGGAAACCGTCCGCACGAACAGTCGTTGTTTCGCCGGAGTCAAGCGAGATGCTCCTAAGTCATTCGTCGTGATGGCTTTTAGAGCGTTTTCTAATTTTCCGAGAAGTACATCGTTCGTGAACATATATTCAACACTCCTTTTCTAATTTTGTGTCTGACACAAATTATTTGCGTTTAAAGCCAAACGGATCGCGGTCGTATTCGTCTTGCGTTTTCGATTTTTCCGCCGCGCCGTCTTGCCCTGTCAGCCGCTTCGAAAACGGAATTTTCCGCTTGAGTTCGTCAAGCTGTTTCATGACTTGCTCGTATTTTTCTTTGTAGTTTTCATCGTCGCTCTTGGTCGCCGCTTCGTCTTGGGCGTTGCCTTCCTCTTGCTGTCCTTGTGGCTCTTGCGGCTCTTGTTGCTTTTCCGGCTCGTGATCCGATGCCGCGCCTTTCAGCGTATTCATGATCTCGGTCAGCTTATCGTTCATTGGCTTCAACGAATCGTCAATCATCTTTTGAACATCCTCGACTTTCACTTCTTCGTCACCCTCCTTCGATTTGCTTGCGCGTTCTTCTTCGGCGATCCGCAGGAGTTCGTCAATAACCTCCTTTGCGGCTTTCAGCTTCTCATAGTTCGCATCGGAAATTTTTCGCCCTGCCTTTTCGGATGGTTTTAGGCCTAGCTTTTCTTTCAACCTATCAAAAAGGCCTTTATTCGCCCGCTGTGGGCTTGTTTCTTCTTTCGAAAGGGTTACCTCTTGCCCATCATTTTCCTCGCCTCTCATGGCCGCCTGCGCCTCTACAGCGAGGTTTTGTGAAGACGACTCCTCAACAGGGACGATGTTTTCCACGATACGAACCTCTTGCAGGTCGCCGACGAATTCAACGTCTCCCTGCTCATCGATCGTGTAGCCGATTTGGAACAATCGCGTGCTTCCTGTTTTCATATCCTGAATTCGGATAATCACCGAGTCGTCAAAAATCGAGTGGACGTATGAATCGATCACGTTGCTGTCGAACGTCTGATAGACTTTTCGGCGCAACAAATCAGCAAGGTATTCATACGAGCCTTGAAGCGCCTTTTTCACCGCTTCTTCTCGATTTTCCTTGCTTTTGATCGCGATGAACTTCGCTTTTGGCACGGCAGGCTCGTCAACAAGGGAAACGGCATTGACCACCCAATCGCCGGCTTCTCGCTCTAAATCGGCGAGCGTCGTGCGTTTCGCCGCTTCTTTCGATTTCAGCGCCACTTTCGGAACACCCATAATCGAGAAGCCCGTCAGTTTCCCTTCCTTCACCGCCTGCCACACTTCCTCGTCCTGAACACGAACGCCCATCATCCAACTTCCTTTCGGCACGGTCAATTCCTCGTTAATCTTCCAATCAAACGGCAAGATGTACGATTCCACCACCTTGCCGACATTGTTCAGCGTGTGTTGCAAGTCGATGTTGCCGTACTGCTCTAAAAACTTGTGCGCCACTTCTTCGATTTTCTCGGCCGTGACGACATCCCCGTCGCTGTCCGGCTCGTCTGGAACAAGAACGGGGCCAAATACAATCCGCTTTTCCTCGTTCTTGTGCGTGACTGGCGCCGTCAGTTCATGCTTCATCCTCTCACTCCTTTCTGTTCGGAATCGTTTCAAAAAACGCGCTACGCCACGCCCTAGAATGGAATCACCCCCTTTATGGATAGTAAGGCGTGCGAATGATCGCCTCGCCTTTTTTCGGGATATACGGACGGCATCGGCATCGACAGTTGATCCATTCCTCAATGGGGCCGGATCGGTCTAGTGGATGCATCAGCCCGTTTGAGAAACGCTCATCCATCCGAACCACCTGTCCGTGCAAGGAATAATGATCGGCGCGGTCTTTTGGGTTTCTGCCCCTCACCCGACTGTCTCTGACCGTCAGCCACTGTTTATACCGGACGTTGTAATCTTGCATGGTCTGGACAATGCCGATGTTTTGCGCTCCCTGCACTTCGGTTCGTGCGATGGTCCGCAATCGATGATCTCGCAGGTCTTGGAAGTCCGCTCGCAAATCCACGGCGATGTCGTCAATCCCTTTTCCTTCTTCATATCCGCGAATCAGCGTGGCACGGAAATCGCCTTTAATCCGCCGGAATGTGTCGTCTGAAAATACATAAACGCGCTCTCGCAATTCTTCGAGAACGCGCTCGCTGAATTCAGTGAAAACCGCTTCCAAGCCCTGTTCGAGAATTTCTTCAAACGTCAATTGCCGCGCCACGACCGCACTTTCGACAGCGGCTTCGGCGATCTCTTCTTCCATGTCCGCGAAAATGGGGTCTAAAATATCCGCAATAAACGTTTCCTGTTCGAGAATCGACAGCGGGATATAGCCAAGCTCCCGCAACCGCTGAATGAACAGACTCTCAAGCCCGACTTGTAACCGGACAAGACGCTGGGCAAGGCGTTCCTCGATTTCGGAAATGCGCTCGTCCTGCTCTTTAAACGCAGGAAGCGCGCCGTGCTCAACAAGGAATGACACAAGCTCGCGATCCATTTCCAACAGCTTGCACACCTTACACATGCTTGCCGCCTTCTTTCGTAGCAATATCAATCAGTTTGGTGTGTAGCTGTTTCAGCGAATTCAGTATCGCGTTCATTTCTTGTTGTGAGGCGTCGAGCGGTTGCCCGAAAATGAAATGTCTGTCTAGGTTCGGGTCGTCAATCGGTTCCTTTCCTAGCTCGCGCAAAATCATGTTCGGACTGTACGCACCGATGTCAAATAGGAATCGCAATTCCTCAATTTTCGCTTGCGTGTCTTTCGTATCGATGTCTTTGAAACGGAAACGCCAGTCGGTGATTCCCAGCCCGACGGATAGCAATCGGTTCATCACATTTTCAAGCATGTCTTGTCTCGGCTCGATGACTGATTGCTTGTAGATTTCCGTTGACTCCCTCGCCGTTGAGCCGCCAAGCGACCCCTCGACGACAATCCCAGCGCGATAAGGCGGAACGCCATGCGCGGATAAGATTTCATCGCGATTGTCCGCCCTCAACATGCGGAAACTTGCTTCCTTCGTCTCCACGGACAACGCTTGGAACTTGATTTCAACTGGCGTGTCCGAGAAATCACCTTGCGGCTTTTGCGCCGTCACTACAAGGGTTGAATGCCGATTTTTCTTGATGTCCTGTTGAAAGTATCGTCGGATCAATTGCTTCGTTTGCTCGTCGAGTTCCGCTCCTGTCACCGTCACGACATACGCTGGAACGGCGTGATTTTCAAAGAAACTGATGTTGTACTCCGCCCGCTCCCGGTCGGAAATAATCGCGCTTAGCGCGGGCAAAATGTCCGGCAAGCCGTAATAGTCACTCCGGCTCGTATAATTGTGGACGTGAATGATTTCTGTTGCCCGTCGTTCGATCGGAATTGAACCGGCAGGCGCGATTTCGCCCGTCACGTAGTCCACGTCATTTTCAAAGCCAAACCGCTTGAACCATACTTTCTTCACACCGCGAATTTGGCAATATCGGTTCATATCCTGATGAACGCGAACCGTATGCGCCGGAATATGCTCCAGACCGACAAGCGTGCCGTCTTCGGCTCGGATGACCTCATAATATCCGTTCCCAATGGAATCGTAGTCCACCATCACGTTGTTATTGATGTCGGTCAGCGTCTTGTACGGGTTCGGGTTCTCTAAAAACTGCATGGCGATTTCGCGTTGCTGTTCGCTTGGGTTGTTTGTTTTCGCTTCAAGATACCATCCTAGCCCTGCAGTATCCCGCGCCTTCGTTTTAACCGCTCGATAATGGTATGGGTTGATTTCGAGCAATTGCGCCAGTGCTTCAAAATTGTAAAGAGGTTCGATAAGCCCCAATTCCCCATACTTGCCGTCAAAACGGTCGCTTGGGATGGCTCTCGATTCGCCTTGTTGTTTAATCGCATATCGTTCAAGTGTGCTTTCTTCGATGATCTCCCCGTCACTTAACACATACGCCTTGGCCACTGTTTTCTTCTCCATGCCGTTCCCTCCTTTCTGTTAGAAAATATCAACCTTGATCGTTCCTTTCGTTCCGGCTCGGTCGAGGTATCGCAATGCTTGGGATGTCGCGTCCACTTGGTCGTCGGTCGGTGCGTTCGGGAACGCGACCAATTCCTCGACGTAATCATGCACCCACGGCGCGATGCTCGGATGCGGAATATAGATGTTCCCAGCTTCGAATTGCGGCGATACCGCGTTCAGCCGCTCGACTTTGGTTCCATTCGGCACAACAGGCAACATGCCGCTGATCTGATGACGCAATGCATTGATGATCGCCGTCCCGTTCGCGCGGTCTTCGATAAGTTTGGCTTGCGCCTGCGGCCACTTGGACGTCAGTGAGACGATTGCACGGATCGACTCGGTGAAAGACAGCTTCGCACGGACTTGGTCAAGCAAGTACTTGTCCGCGCCTTTCCTGCCCCATACTTGACCGACGACAAACGAACCGTCGTTGGTATCCTTGAACGCAAAATCCCATGATTGAATGTATTCGTCCATTTGAGGGGCTTGTTTGTAATACTTGAACCACGAACGATGAATGATCGCGCCGCTTGGCGGCGTTGGACGCTGTTGGTAAAGCGCGTTCCATGTTCGGGAACCGACCGTCTTTTTCGTTTCTTCCGCCCACTTCTCGTCAAATCCGTACTCCGGCCATAACGGCTCGCCGATTTTTCGCCCTAGCAAGTCGTTTTCGGAATCGCAAATCGCAGGCAAGGAAACCACTGTCCACCGCTCTGGCTCGTGTTCTAAAAGCCGTCCGGCAAGGTCATCCTCATGCCATCTTGTGAGAATTAAAATAACCCGTCCGCCGGGTTGCAAACGGGTGGATAGCGTATTTTGCCACTCATTCCAAAGCATGTTTCGATACGTGAGCGAATCCGCCTCTTTGCGGTTCTTGATTGGATCGTCGATGATGAGCAAGTCCGCACCTTGCCCTGTGATCCCACCGCCAATCCCGACCGAAATCATCCCGCCGCGGTACCCTTCGACGTCCCAACTCGTCACCGAATTAACGTCTCTTGAAAGACGGATGCCAAACAATTCCTCGCCAAACAGTTCGATCTTTTGGCGGTTAGCCTTCCCGAACCGCCTTGCCAATGAATCGCCATAGGAGACTTCGATGACTCGCCTGTTTGGATTGCGCCCGATAAACCATGATGGGAACGTCTCTGTAACGGTCATGGACTTGGAATGACGCGGTGGCATGAATATCATGAGACGGTCGATTTCGCCCCGTTCCACTCTCATAAGATAATCGCAAATTAAATCCGAATGTCGGGACGGGCGATAGCGCCCAAAATGGGTGTATTCCAAATAGACCGAGTAATCTTCTTTGGCTAACTCTTTTTCGAGCGCGTCTAAATTATTCAGAATCTCGCTTATTAGCATTGCGCTTTCGGATAAGTCGCTTGATAAGCTCCCTTGCTTCTTCGTCTTCGAGAAGTTCACTGACGATGTTGTGCTCCACTCTGATTTCGTATTGCCCATGATTCGCCACCTGCCCCGAGTGGTTCAAGTCTGCCGTCAGTCGCTCTTTGCGCCCCCACCGTTCGGGGAACTTTCGCTCAAGACGCCAGGCCGCCGCCTGCCAATTTTCCTCCGCTGCCTTGCCGATAATCGCCACATCCCGTATCTCCGCTTGCGCCAACGCCTTTTCTATTGCGTTGGATAACTCAACAAACGGCGCTTCACTTTTCTTCGGTCGGGCGTTCGGGTTCTTCGCGAGACGCTCCTTCTCCCTCGCACCGCGTTTCAGCCAATCATAAAATGTTGTTTTGTTGATGCCGACATAAGCGCAAGCCGTTTCAATGTAATTACCTGCCCGAATCACTTTGACGAGTTCCTCCTGCAATTCGGGAGTAAGTTTTATTGGCCGTCCCCTTTTGTTCCTTGTCATACTCACTCACCGCCTTCAACTTTATTTTTTAATATGTGTCAGCGTGAAATAAACTCCAAATAAAAAAGCACCCTGAAGGGTACTAATTATGCAAAGACTGAAACGCATTAAACACAGCTTGCCCAATTCCATATAAAGTTTGAATAGTTCCGATATCTGCTGTAAATTCACCAATTTTCCTCATGATTTTTCTATATTTACT
>NZ_JPYA01000099.1 GCF_000750005.1 Geobacillus icigianus
TTTCGTCTTGCCTCGTGCAGATCGACAAGAAAGAAGGCCTCTCTCTTCGCGTCTTCCACGCCGATACGACGGACAAGACCGTTTACGGCGCGTATGAATCGGTCTCGTCAGAGGCCCTGCAGATCACGCATGGCTACAACCGGCACCATCGTTGACAAAAACCAATCGGTTTCGGGCTGATCGGCAACGAAGACGGCATCCCGTTTTCCGGCGATGGGCACGACGGCAACGTGCCGGACAAAACGTGGAATCCCGAGGTGCTCTCCCGTGTCCATGAACAGCTGAAGCAAGCCAAGATCCAAGACGAGTGGATTGACGTGGCGGATTCCGCTGCGATGACGAAAGATACACTGACGCTCCGTGGAGATGAACTTTTCTTTCTTGAAAGACCCGTTCCTTACGGATGAGATTTACGTCAAAAAACCAGAACGGGTCGCGGTATTGGGCGATTTGTTTCTGTTGGCCTTGGCCATATCACGTCTTCCAGCGCCGGGTGCGTCCGTTCATTATCCCGTAACGCCCATGAAAGGGCGCGGGAGGCCGGAAACTGACCCGCCCGACCGGTCAGGCGATCTTTCAGTTGTTCCGGTATGTGAAAGTCGTCCTACTGGAGCTGCCGGATGGGCACATCCAACGCGCGTTAGGGAAACCGCTCACCCCTGATCAGCGAAGGATCCTGCAGGGATTGGACATGGATTTGTCGAATTTTGATGCTGATGGAAAAATGATGAAACCAACTGGTGCTTCGGTCGTATGAATTGTTGACAGGAAAGGAGGGGAGGAGATGGTGTTCGGCTATCCGCCTGAAGTCGTATACGGCGCGGTGCTGGTGGTCAGTGCGTTGCTTACGGTGTTGTATTTTTTCTTCAGCGATGTGCTTGACGGTCTGTTCGATGTGGCCGACCATCCGCTGTTCAGCCCGCAGCTCGTCTTATCATTTTTCATCGTCGCGAGCGCGGTCGGTTTGTTGGCGGAATGGTATACCGATTGGGCGTCCCGGTGGATCGTTTGGCTGAGTGTCGGTGTGGCGCTTGTCGTGGTATTGCTTTTGCACTTTTTCGTTTTTTTGCCGCTTCGGTCGGCTGAGGCGTCGCTTGGGTATACGGATGCCGACTTGGAAGGGTCGCTGGCGAAGGTGATCGTGTCCGTGCCGCCGGATGGGTTTGGGGAAATTCTCATCTCCCGTCAAAGCGGTGTGGTGGCCAAAGCAGCGAAAAGCGCAAATAATGAAGCCATTCCGTCAGGAGAAGAGGTCATCATCGTGCAAATGGAAAACGGCGTCGCCGTGGTGGCGAGGCACGATCCGTATCATCTTTCCATCTAAAACAAAGAAAGGGGACCTGTCATGGTTGCGCCATGGTTGATTGTCATTGGTGTTGTCGTCTTGCTTCTCGTCGGACTCATTGCCATTTTTATCGCCCGCTACCGCACGGTCGGGCCGGATGAGGCACTTATTGTCACCGGCAGCTACTTAGGAAACAAAAACGTCCACGTGGACGAATCGGGAAGCAAAATTAAAATCGTCCGCGGCGGCGGCACGTTTGTCGTGCCGATTTTCCAGCAGGCTGAGCCGCTCAGTTTATTGTCGATCAAGCTCGATGTGCAAACGCCGGAAGTGTATACGGAACAAGGCGTTCCCGTCATGGCGGACGGGGTGGCGATCATCAAAGTCGGAAGTTCGATCAGCGAAATCGCGACCGCGGCCGAGCAGTTTTTAGGCAAGACGCGCCAAGATATGGAAAACGAAGCAAAAGAAGTGCTTGAAGGCCATCTCCGCTCGATCCTCGGGTCGATGACGGTGGAGGAAATTTACAAAAACCGCGATAAATTTTCGCAAGAAGTGCAGCGTGTCGCTTCGCAAGATCTCGCGAAAATGGGGCTTGTCATCGTCTCGTTCACGATCAAAGACGTGCGCGACAAAAACGGCTATCTCGATGCGCTTGGGAAACCGCGCATCGCCCAAGTGAAGCGCGACGCCGATATTGCGACGGCTGAAGCGGAAAAAGAGACGCGCATCAAGCGGGCCGAAGCGGATAAAGAAGCGCGCAAAGCGGAGCTCGAGCGGCTGACGGAAATCGCCGAAGCGGAAAAAATCAACCAGCTCAAGCTCGCTGAATTCCGCCGCGAACAAGACATCGCCAAAGCGCGCGCCGACCAAGCGTACCATCTTGAAGAAGCGAAAGCCAAACAAGAAGTAACGGCCCAACAAATGCAAATTAAAATCATTGAGCGGCAAAAACAAATCGAGCTTGAAGAAAAAGAAATTTTGCGCCGCGAGCGGCAGTACGACTCGGAAGTGAAGAAAAAAGCTGATGCCGAACGCTACGCGATCGAACAAAAAGCGGCCGCCGAGAAGGCGAAACAAATCGCCGAAGCCGATGCGCAAAAATACCGCGTTGAGACGCTGGCCAAAGCGGAAGCCGAGCGCGTCCGCCTCGACGGGTTGGCGAAAGCTGAGGCTGAGAAAGCAAAAGGGGAAGCAGAAGCGGAAATTATCCGCCTGAAAGGTCTCGCCGAAGCGGAAGCGAAACAAAAAATCGCCGAAGCGTTCGAACGCTATGGCCAAGCAGCCGTGCTCGACATGATCATCAAAATGCTTCCAGAATACGCCAAACAAGTGGCGAGCCCGCTTGCGAACATCGAGAAGCTGACGATCGTCGATACGGGATCGGGAACAAACGGCGGCGCCAACCGCGTCACGGGATATGCGACGAACTTAATGGCGAGCCTGCAAGAGACGTTAAAAGCATCGACCGGCATCGATGTCAAGCAGCTGCTTGAGAATCTCACAACGAGCGGCGCATCATCGGCCGTCACGGCCAAGCCAACCGCTTCCGAACAGGCGAATCAGAGCGAGTTATAAACAGTGTCAGGCGCCCTTGGTCGAACAAAGGGCGCTTCTTTCCCGCGATAAATGGGGGAAAGTCGGGATCGTCAAACAAAGAGCGCTTCTTTTCCACAATAAATCGGGGAAAAGCTCGGTTCTTCGAACAAAAAGCGCTTCCTTCCCACGGCAAATCGCCGCAAAGCTCGATTTGTCGAACAAAGAGCGCTTCTTTCCCGCGATAAATGGGGAAAGGTTCGGCTTATCGCACAAAAAGCATTTCCTTCGCGTCCATATCGGCCAATGTTCACGACATTCTTCAGAGTTGCGCGTCAAGCATTATTTCGCTATGATGGGAACGGGTGGAATGGAAAAAAGGAAGTAGGTTGAGGACAATGAAACGAGCTCGAATCATCTACAATCCGACATCGGGCCGCGAGCAGTTTAGGCGCCATTTGCCCGATGTGCTCGTTCGGTTGGAAAAAGCGGGCTACGAAACGTCGTGCCATGCCACCGAGGGTCCGGGAGATGCGACAAAAGCTGCTCGGCAAGCGGTGGAGCGCGAATTTGACCTCGTGATCGCTGCCGGTGGCGACGGAACGATCAACGAGGTAGTCAATGGATTGGCTCATCAACCGTACCGGCCCAAACTGGGAGTCATCCCGGTGGGAACGACAAACGATTTCGCCCGCGCCATCGGCGTGCCGCGTACGATTGAAGGAGCGTGCGAGGTGATCACCACGGGCGAGCCGGTGGCGATCGACATCGGCTGTGTGACGAACGAAGACAAAACACGCTATTTCATCAATATCGCGGGCGGCGGCCGTCTGACGGAGCTCACCTACGAAGTGCCAAGCAAACTCAAAACGATGCTCGGTCAGCTGGCCTATTATTTAAAAGGGATGGAAATGCTTCCGTCCATTCGCGCCACTGAAGCGAGCATTGAATATGACGGCAAACTGTTTGAGGGCGAAATCATGATGTTTTTAGTCTCGCTGACCAACTCGGTCGGCGGCTTTGAAAAGCTGGCGCCCGACTCGTCACTGAATGACGGCCTGTTTGACCTCATCATCGTCAAGAAAACGAATTTGGCCGAATTTGTCCGCCTTGTGACGCTGGCGGCGCGCGGGGAGCACATTAACGACCCGCATATCATTTACACGAAAGCGAATCGGGTGAAAGTCCGCTCACCGATGCAGCTGAACTTAGACGGCGAATTCGGGGGCATGCTTCCGGGCGAGTTTGTCAACTTATACCGCCATCTCGAAGTGTTGATGCCAAAAGAAAAGGCGGAACAAGTAAGAACAGGGTCATAAGCCTGTTCTTTTCTTATGTGATGACGCCCCTAAAAGGTTGGTGAAAAACCGCTGTTTGCCTTGATCGATGATGGAACGCCTGAACATAGAGGTTGATGCAACAAATTTTTCCACTTGAGAAATGATTCCTAGAAAGCGGTTGTGCGAGTCAATCACCAGCCTCCGAAGGGAACGCTAACTTTACACGAATCGGCAGAAAGGGGAACGATATGGCGAAACAACAAACACCAGTCGCCAAAAACGACTATTATGACGTCACATTCACCGATTTGACTCATGACGGGCTCGGCGTGGCGAAAGTGGACGGCTTTCCGTTGTTTGTGAAAAACGCGCTTCCCGGTGAGCGGGCCAAAGTGAAGGTGATCAAGGTGAAAAAAGGATACGGGTACGGCCGTCTCATCGAGCTGTACGAACCGAGCCCCGACCGCGTCGAGCCCCCATGCCCTGTTTATCGTCAATGCGGAGGCTGTCAGCTGCAGCACCTGAGCTACGAAGGCCAGCTGAAGGCGAAAGAGAAGCACGTGAAAGAAGTGCTCGCCCGCATCGGCAAGCTAGAACACGTCACCGTCCATCCCGTCATCGGGATGAAGAACCCGTGGCGCTACCGAAACAAGGCGCAAGTGCCGGTCGGCGAGCGCGAAGGGGGGCTGGTCGCCGGGTTTTACAAAGAGCGCAGCCACGAAATCATCGACATGGATGCCTGCCTCATCCAGCAGGAGAAAAACGACATCGTCGTCCAAGCGGTGAAACGGATCGCCGCGCGCTACGGCGTCCTGCCGTACGACGAACTCACCCATCGCGGTGTCCTCCGCCATATTGTCGCCCGCTACGGCGCGGCAACAGGCGAGGTGATGGTCGTGCTCGTCACCCGCACCGACCATTTGCCTCATAAACAAGAGATCGTCCGCGACATTATCCGCGCCATTCCGGACGTCAAATCGATCGTGCAAAACATCAACCCCGAGCGGACGAACGTCATTTTCGGCGCCAACACGCAGGTGTTATGGGGAAGCGAGTTCATCACCGACCGCATCGGCGACATCCAATTCGCCATCTCCGCCCGCTCGTTTTATCAAGTCAACCCGAAACAGACGAAAGTGTTGTACGACAAAGCGCTCGAATACGCTGAGCTGACCGGAACGGAGACGGTTATGGACGCCTACTGCGGCATCGGCACGATCTCGCTCTTTTTAGCCAAAAAGGCGAAGCATGTCTACGGCGTCGAAATCGTCCCCGAAGCGATCGAAGACGCCAAGCGCAACGCCGAGCTGAACGGCATCAAAAACGTCACCTTCGAAGTCGGCGCTGCCGAAGACGTCATCCCACGTTGGTATCAGGAAGGTATCCGGGCTGACTGTCTCGTCGTCGACCCGCCGCGCAAAGGCTGCGACGCCACGCTTCTTGAGACGATCATCGCCATGAAGCCGCCGCGCGTCGTCTACGTCTCGTGCAATCCAGCCACTCTCGCCCGCGACTTGCGCATTTTAGAGGATGGGGGTTACGAAACGATCGAAGTCCAGCCGGTCGACATGTTTCCCCATACGGCGCATGTGGAGTGTGTCTCGCAGATCGTTTTGAGAAAAAATTAAGGGGCTGACCCAAAGTCCGCTTTTTGGCGGACTTGGGGGTCAGCCTCATTGATCATGGTTTTATATTTATTAGCATTAACAACTGATCATCTTAACAATTATCAGCATCTCCGCCAAACCACACTACAATATCGAGATACGCGCAATAATCAACCGATTTATTGCGTGTAACACAATCTACAAGCTCTTTATCGCAACAATCATCTCCCCAACCAAAATTAGCATAGCATCTGTCATGAGCCCGGCAACAACTATCAATTGCGTTGATTGGGGTTCCACCACCTTTTGACATACCATCTCCGCAACCCGGTCCGCAGTGTCTATAAGTGCCTGCACATTCAACTAAGCAAAAGCTAAATGGGAAAGCTTCAGCTTCTACATCGTTTTCCCTATTCATCAACTGAACAGCATAATTTGTTTCTTTAAAGAAGGTTGCGTCGAATTCTGTTCTAAATAGTTGCTTTACTTCACCATTACCAGTTCTTAAGCCAAGGACTTCTGTATTTTCTGGATCTGATACATCTGCAGAATAGTACATGAAAACATTATTGTCTTTTTGTGATTCTAGGATGTACAGTTTTGCGTGCTTCTCTTTGTTAAGAAGTACAATGGATTTAAACTGAGCCTTTCCATCATCCCAAACAACTTCCCCTTTAATTGCTTCAATTACTTGGAGTCCCTGTGTTGAGGTTGGATATTGTTGTTCCATAGCCTCTTTTAATTTTTTAAATGTGTCATCTTGTTCCACCTTGTTGAACAAGTCAGTTTGGTGTGAGTAAAATATTTGTGGGTGACGTTCAGGAAGGATCCCCGACGAGAGTTGCGAACTTTTGTTCGCGACGCTCGTCGGGGCCACCAAGCGAAGCGCGGTAGGAAAAAGCGGATCTCATGCAAAAAGGACTCTCTCCCTGCTATGATAGTGATTGTTGACATCAACCGAAAACAGGAGGGAGAGAGTCCATGAAACATCTTACCACACAATGGCCTTTATGAAAAGAACTGGAGGAACCATTGTTGAGAACCCTTCAAAACGTGTTTGCCACCTTGTTGGCGTCCCTTTTGGAGGAAATCGATCAACAACTGGCGGAAGCAAGGGACAAGCGCCGCGATCAGCTGAAAGACAAAC
>NZ_JPYA01000100.1 GCF_000750005.1 Geobacillus icigianus
TATGCCTACGGACAAGGCGGGAAATTCACCGCCGATCTGAACGCCCACATTAGCGCGCACCAACGCGAGCTGGCTGACTGGGTGGACCAACTGTCGTAACCCGGCTCTGCTCGGCCGCTAATCGACCGGCTTGGGCCGGATCGGTTTTTTGCCCAGCGGAGCTAGGCGGCGATCTTGTTTCGGCCCCGCGTTTCTTCGCTCCCTCGCGCCAGCGCCCTCCCGGCGGGCGACCGCGTGGCCAAGAACTAGAAGGCTGGTGAAAAACAACCGATTCGCTCGATTGGTTAAAAATTCCAAGTGTGAAAGGGTAGCGTTGTTTGAGAAACAATGTTGGAAAGCGGTATTGCCCCTAAGTCACCAGCCTTCTAGACAACGGGTCCGTACGTTTCCTAAGTTCCGGGCCCATCCGCGCTCGCCGGGCGCCAAAGGGGCGAGGGAGCCGCCGATCACCGCCTTTCGCTTACGGCTCGCTCCGTTGATCCGGGCCATCTCGGACAATCCTCGCCACGGGCGACCTCTTTCGCTTATGGCTCCGCTTCGTCGCCAGCCAGCACCCGTTTCACTAAATGAAGCGACTGCTCCCGCTCTTTGTCGCGGTCTTTTCCCTTCGGCCAAAACAGCGAATGAAGCGCGTGAGCAAGCGTGTACCATTTGATTCGAAGGGCAAGCCCCTCGCTCCACGCCAGCCCATAACGGTCAAGCCATGCGTTCCACCTAGCGCGCGGAATATACAAATAAAGCAACATGCCGATGTCGATCGCCGGATCGCCGATGACCGCGCCGTCCCAATCGATTAAATACAACGTGCCGTCATCAGCCAACAGCCAATTGTTATGGTTGATGTCGCAATGGCAAACGGCACGCTGATCGTCAGGCAGCGACCAAACGCGCTGTTCGAGCCAGTCCAGCGCTTTTCGAACCAAAGGCTCCCCGCTCGGCTGGCGCCGCTGCTGCCGTTCCAGCGCAGCCAGCAGCCCGCTCGGAGGCAGCGGAGACTTGCCGAGCCGCATGAGCATGGCCGCCAGTTCCTTGGACGTATGAATTTTTCGGAGCAGCGCTGCCACTTGGCCGCTCCCCATCTCACACGGCTTGAGCTCCCGGCCGTTTAGCCACTGCTGAGCCGTAAACACATCGCCGTTTTCCAACCGTTTTGTCCAGACGAGCTTCGGAACGATCCCTTCCGCCGACAAAACGGCAAGAAACGGCGAAGAGTTCCGCTTCAAAAACAGCTTTTTCCCTTCATACTCGGCAAAATACGCATCCCCTGTAGCGCCGCCAGCCGGAGTGATCTCCCACTCCTTACCTAATAACTGTTCCAAAGCTTGTTCACCTGCGACTTAAAAAATAGAAAAACGTGTCCGTTTGCTTCTTGCGCACAAATAAAAAGGACGGCTATGCCGCGTCCTTCTTCCGTTCATTTTACTTGTATTATACTGAAATACCGCCCCGGCATGCAAACATTTTTCGTGCCCGCCTCCATGCCGAAAACTGCCAACTTCCGAGCGAACCACCGGTGCCCCAAATACGTCGAGCGCGCTTCCATCGCTCATGATCCGCCTTCCTCGCTATCCGCCCAGGCAAGCCGCTCATCGTAAAAACTGGCGCAATGGCGAAGCAACGCGGCCGCTGCCTTCAGCTGCCCATGGCGAAGCGGAAGCGGAGAACGGCGCAGCCGCGAAAACCATTCATCATAATTTCGCTTATCAATATAGTGAACGAACGGAAACAAACCGCCGCTGTCGACATAGCCATACCGGTTGAGGAGCACCGGGTGAAGCGGCCAATCGATCCCTTCTTTTTCAAAAATATCGGTCACGACCCGAACCGTTCGTCGCAGCGACGCCACCGGACTGACCCGCTTCCGCTCAACCGCTCCAGCTCGCTCGACCCAAAAGCGCCCGGTCGAGGCGATGATGATGTTATCACGCGCTCCTTCAGCGAAGACGAGACACCAAGCGGCCGTCGGCGTCACCACCACCGTGTCCAATTCCACCGCCGCCCGCCCAACGATAGCGACCGGTCGATAAAAACATAAATGCGTGTCTGGAAACCGCTGCAACAAATATTTCAGCGTTTCATCTCTGTATAGCGACTCATCGAAAGACGAAGCATGCCCGACCGTTGAACTCGCCCAACGAAGTTGCAGTGCGAACATCTCCTCTAGAAACTGCCGCTTCAATTCATCCAATGTCGAAGCCCCCGGCGACGCTGCCGGCGGCTCGTCCGCGACCTCATCAGCGCGCCGCCGAAACAGCCGCTCCCACCACGACGGCTGATCAAGCCAATCTTCCCTAATTTCAATCGTGCCACCGCTCCCCCTATCCCACTCTTCTCGCTCCGCCTCCCATCGCGCCTTCGCCCGCTCCCACTGCCGCCTTTTCAAGCGGATGAATTCCGGCACATAATGATAAATGTCCGTTTCATAGCGAGAAATGCAATCCCGCAGCTTGATGAGCTGTGCCATGGCCTCCTTCCTCCTACCGCTTGCTGGCCGTCGGCGTCCCAAGCAGCGGGAACGCGGCCATCGCTTCATACTTCGGCGTCCGCTCCATATTCGTCCGATACAGCACGATTTCGGGCACAGAAAACGTCGCCGAAGCGGGCGCCAATGGGCGAAGACAGTCCGGCGCAAACGGCTCTTCCCCTTGCCAGCGGCGGGCGATCGTAATATGCGGGGCAAACGGGCGCCGATCGAGGGAAAAGCCAAGGCGGAGGCACGCTTCGTACACATCGCGCTGCAGCGCGCGCAGCGGCTCGCTTTCGATGACGCCTTGCCAAAAAACGCGCGGCGCCTTCCGCTCCCCAAACGTCCCTAATCTAGCGAGCTGAAGGGAAAACGAGGCATGATGGGCGGTCGTTGCCGCTAACGCCTCAGAAAGCGGCACCATCTGATCCGGCGGCACATCGCCCAAAAAAGCGAGAGTAATATGGTAGTCTTTTTCGTGCACCCATGTTCGGAACGGCAGCGATGGCGCCGCCTGATCCGCAAAGCGAGCCATGGCTTGCTTTGCCTCATCCGTCAATGGAACCGCGATAAAATAATGAGTCCGTTTCAATCTGTTCACCTGCCCATTTGATCCTCTCGTTTTCTAAGCGCCAAAAGCACCGCGGCGCCAGCGAGCGTACAGACACCAAAAAACGAATAGACCGCGCCCATCCCCCAGCGCTCGAGCAAATAACCGCCCACCAGCGTGCAAAACCACGCGCCCAAGCCGTTGCTGACTGCCGAGTACAGCGCCACAGCCGTCGCCTGCACGGGCTCTGGTGCCAAGCGGCGCGCCCACTGGAGCGCGGTTGGAATCGCCAGCCCGACCGAACACCCTTGAACCACTGCCGTCATATACACAAGCCAAAGGGGGGGATCGGCGACATACAGCCACCAGCGGGCAGCCGACACGAACGCCGCAAACAGCAACAGACGGGCCATGCCGAAGCGCAGAATGAGGCGATCGGCCGCTTTCATAAACGGCGCCTCGCTGCCAGCCGCGAGCAAAAAAGCAACCCCGATGCCGGTGAGCGTTCCCCCGAGCTCATGAATGAGCAGCCCGAAATATGAGTTGTTGGCCAAAATCGGGCCGAACAGCAAAAAGACGGCCACCAACAACAAACGGAACGGGCGAATCGACAGCAACCCGCCGATAGCGCGCCTCGTCAACCGCCCCGTCGGCGCCGCCTGCGAGCGCGGCAGCCGGGCAGCCAACGCGGCCGCCGCCAACAGCATCGCCGAAAATGCGTAAAAGATGGCGGCGAATCCGAAACGCTCGGACAACCAACCGGACAAAAGAACCGCTGCGGCGAATCCGAGCGACCCCCAAAGCCGAATCGCACCGTAGTTTCCCCCTCGCGTCCGCACATGCTCAAGAGCGATGCTATCGGAAAGCGGCACGATGGCGCTTTGCGCCGCTGAAAGAAGAACGGTCAGCACCACAAACGCCCGATACCCATCGGCGAACGAATACAACCATCCGAACAGCGCCGCCAGCCCAAGCGCCATCATCAACAACCCGACCGGCTTGCGCGTATAGTCGGCAGCCATCCCCCACAGCGGTTGCGCCGCCATCGTCACAATCGGGGGGAGCGACATGATCCAGCCGATGGCCGTCCCCGCCAAGCGCGCCTCTTCCTGCAAATAGAGGGACAACAGCGGAAACAATGCGCCAAACGCGAAAAAAATCAAGAAATAAAAGAGCGGGAACATCGATTTTCGCTCCGCCGCATGCTTCAGAGCTTTTCGATCGGAGAAACAATGCTCAAGAACATCATGTGCCATGTCGTCACCGCCCTTTTTAGTGAAAAGCCAAGAAAACACGTTTTTCACAAACGTTTGCCGCCCTCGTGTCGCGAGAGCCGAGCCGGGATGGCTATCGCGCCAATTCATAAATCGCTTGCGCATAAATGGCGGTCGCTTTGATTACATCGTCTATGTCGATGTATTCATCTTTTTGATGGGCGACATCGGGCCGACCGGGAAACAACGCGCCAAACGCTACGCCGGCATTGAGCGCGCGGGCATACGTTCCCCCGCCGATGGCCAATAGGCGAGCCGGCTCGCCGGTCTGCTCCTCATAGACGCGCTGCAGCGTGCGAATCCACTCTTGATCGGGCTTAACGTAATGCGGCTTCGTATCGGAAAACCGGCCAAGCGTCAAGCCGGATCGAGCCGCTTTGTCGGAAAGCGTGCGCCGGATCGACTCGCCATCCGCCGTCACCGGATAGCGAATATTTAGCCCCACGGTTCCGCCGCGCTCGCGGTCATACGACAACAAACCAACGTTCACGGTCAACTCGCCGCTCGCCTCATCGCGATAGGCAAGGCCGAGCCGCCGGCCGCGCGTATCGCCGGCAAAGGTTGCTGCAACAAACTCGACAAACGGGCGGCTGCGGCCATCAAGCGGAAGAAGCGCCAAAAACTCCATCAACGCCACACCGGCGTTTGTTCCTTTCTCCGGCTCCGCTCCATGGGCCGACACTCCTTCAAGCGCCAGCGTCACCGTTTCGTCCGCCCGGCTCGCCGTGCCGTTTAGCCCGCGCGCCCGGCAAAACGCTTCATACCGGCGGATCCATTCGTCCGCCCCCTTCGCCCCTTTCATGACGACCTCGGCCGCATCAGGCACCATATTATAGCGGCGGCCGGCTTGAAACGAGACAAGCGTCGCCCCTTCCCCCTCTTTCTCGCCGTCCGGCCGGTAGATCAAATCGGCGTCAATGATTCCTTTTTCCGCATGGATAATCGGAAAATCGGCATCAGGCACAAACCCGACGTCCGGCATTTCTTCATGCTCGAAATAATGGCGGACGCACCGCCACTCGCTCTCTTCGTCGCCCCCGATGATAAGGCGCACCCGCTTGTTCAACGGCAACCCGAGCTCTTTGACGATTTTCATCGCGTAAAACGCCGCCACCGTCGGGCCTTTGTCATCGATCGCCCCCCGCCCGTAAAGGCGACCGTTTTTGACCTCGGCGGCAAACGGGTCAACGGTCCAGCCGTCACCCGCCGGCACAACATCGATATGACCGAGCACGCCAATGAGCGCCTCCCCGTTCCCCATCTCCAAATGCCCGGCGAATCCATCGACATTTTTCACGCGAAATCCTTCTTCGCGACCGCGGCGGAGCAAATAGTCAAGCGCTTCAGCCACCTTCAGGCCAAACGGCGCGCCCGGACCCGCGCTGCGGTCATCGCGAACGCTCGGGATGCGGACGAGAGCTTGCAGCTCGCGAACTAGCTCATCCTTCCGCTTCCGCGCCTCTTCGAACCAATCGATGTTTACCGTCATTCCCTTCCCCCTCCAGTCCTATAAGGTTGGTGAAAAATCGCTGCCTTGATCGATGATGGAACGCGCAAACATAGAGGCTGATGAAACAAGCTTTTCGACTTGAGAAACGGTTCCGGTAAGCGGTTGCGCGAGTCAATCACCGGCCTCCGATAAGCCATTCAAACACGATCTGCCGGCCAAGAGCGCAGCCAGCTCGCCTCATTTCTCCGTCGACAACCGCGGGAAAAACCGGCCAAGCCGGATCGCTTCCCCGCCTTCGGGTCCGAACGATCTTCCAGCCGTCTCCGGTCCAGTATCATCGTGGTTTTCCATCTGTTGTCAACGTACCATATCAAAAAAAAGAAGTCAAAATGTTTCGTTTGTCACCATTTGTTTTCGATTCGGCAACAAAAAGTTTAAATTTTTCGTGAATACGGGCAAACGGGTAGCATTTTTCCAGCCGTTTCGTGTACAATGGTAACAAACAGAGAAAGACATCTCTCATCTGCCAGCTGTCGGTTGTGCCATGCGAATGATGCTAAGATAGGGAGTGGTCTTTTGAAACCTTCCACACACCGGATGCTTACCCGGATCAAATCCGTGTATATGTACATTAGTGAAAAAGGAACGGTGACGACCCAGGAACTGGTTGAGGAGTTCGGCACCACCCCAAGAACGATTCAGCGCGACTTAAACGTGCTTATGTACAATGATCTCGTTCGCAGCCCGAGCAAGGGCAAATGGACGACCACCAACAAAAAAGTGCGCATTTCCTCTTGATCTGTTGGTGCCAAAAAGGCTGGCAAACGCGCCGCTTCTGGCCCGAACAGAGCGGAAATGGCGAGGAAAAACAGACGGCCCAAGCGCCTTCTCGCCTGCACTCCTTGTCCGCCTGACTGCCGGCCTGCGGGATGAGGCAAGATGAGAGAAGCAAGTCCTGACGAACGGAGATTCATTCCTTTTCCATAAAACAGGAACCCCTTGCTAGGTTCCTTTTTTTTCGTTGCTGTTCGGCCGGTACTGCTTCAGCAGCTTGATCTCTTCCTCCGTCAATTCGCGATATTCCCCCACCGCCAAATCCGGATCAAGGAAAAGCGGCCCCATCCGCACTCGCTTCAAATAGACGACGCGCTTGCCGACCGCTCGAAACATCCGCTTCACTTGATGAAACTTCCCTTCTGTGATCGTCAGCTCGACGTCCGAACGAAGGCCCGATCTCAACACGACGAGCTCGGCCGGCTTCGCTTCATAGCCGTCATCGAGCACGACACCGCGCCGAAACGCCTTCACGTCGTCTTCCGTCACCTCACCGTCGATGATCGCCACATACGTCTTCGGCACGTGCTTTTTTGGCGACAGCAGCTGATGAGCGAGCGCGCCGTCATTGGTGAGCAGCAGAAGCCCTTCCGTGTCTTTGTCAAGCCGTCCGACCGGAAACGGGGCAAACCGCCGATCCTCGTCCTCTAACAAATCAATGACCGTCTCCTCGACGGGGTCTTCCGTCGCCGAGACGACACCAGGCGGTTTGTTCATCAGCAAATAAATATACGGTTTATACTCGACCGGTTCTCCCCACACCGTCACGGTCTGCTCCTCCGGTCGCACTTTTGTTTTCGCATCGTGGACCGGTGCTCCGTCCACTTTCACGGCACCGGATTTCAGCAACTTCTTTACTTCCTTCCTCGTCCCGTATCCCATATGGGCGAGCAGTTTGTCAATGCGCAAATCCACAGGAACTCCCTCCAAAAAAACGGATTCTCTGGGCGTTCATCTAGTCCGCTTTCGCCTTGTTTCCATACACTATGAGGGAAACATACAGAAAGGGGTTTTGCTCATGAACGAATATTACCACGTTCCGGTGTTTGACAGCTATCGTCAACAACCGCCAGCCGGCCAATTCTGGCCCGGGTATCCCGGTGGGCCGTTTGCCGGTTGGGCGCGCCGCATCGAACGGCTCGAGCGGGCCGTCGAACGGCTCGACCGGCGGCTCGACCGAGTGGAAAGCCGCCTCGACCGCATCGAGCGCCGGCTCGGCCTCTCGTAAGCCGCATTGGTAACACGAAGGCGGGATGGTCTACCGCCTTCTTTTTCGTTGGGGCGGTGTTCCCAGCGAGGAATCGAAACTTCCCCATCGGTACATAAGAGACCGGTGATTAAATCGTGCATACTGCTTCCCGGCATAAGGGTGTCTAAAAAGGATCGGGATACCCTTTCTCAACACCATATATAGACTATGACATACTAATACACACTATATGTCGTGTCTTTCTTGAGAGAGGATCACCTTTTGGGTCATCCCCTTGCAGCACTGAAGGCATTGATTCATCGACCAAAGGAACGCGCTGTTTTTCACCAGCCTCATAAGGAAAAGGTTCCGCACATTTTTCACTTGCCGACGAGCTGTCGCCCTTCCTCCATCCAAGTCCCTCTAGGAGGCTGGTGATGTAGTGATACTACTGATTCCATCCATTTCTCAATGAGAGAAACTTTGCACAATCAGCTTTCTTTTTTGAATGAAAACGCCGCCGATTGGTGTTCGACAACCGTTTTTCCCCAGCTTTCTAGGAAGCGGCGTCGCTCGTTTTTCGGCGCCAAAACGCCCACCGCTCAAAACGGCGGCCAAACAAAGCCGCAAACAAGCCAGAACGAATGCTGAGAAACAAATAGACCGAAGCGCCTACCGCCATTCCGACAACGGCAAGAACGACCGATTCCCCTTTGCCGGCTCGATAGTCAAGCCATTGCCCGGCCAACGCCTCGGCGGCCGCCACAGCGAGCGACATCACCGCTGTCAATATGACCATAAAAGTAGCTCGTCGGAGAACAAAACGGTAGCGGTAACGAGCATACCGATGAATCACCCATAAATTGAACGCCACCGAAACCAAATAGCCAGCTGTCGTCGCGACAACGGCGCCAACCGTCCCCCACTTCATAATCAACAGCGTATTCAGCGCCCCTTTCACCAACAGTCCGGCCGCTAAGCTGACAACGGTAAACCGCTGTTGATTGATGCCCTGCATAATGGCGGCCGTGACGGAAAACAAAGCAAACAGCACCGCTGTTGGCGCATACCAGTGCAGCACTTGCTCCCCGAGCGGGTCGTAGCTGTAAAACGAACTGTACATCGGGCCGGCGAGCACGGCCATGCCGATCACCGCCGGCAACGTCAAAAACAAGAGCACTTGAAACGTCTGGTTCAAATATTGCCGCATCGCCTTCCGGTTTTGCTCGACGTGCGCTTTCGTAATCGCCGGGATGAGCGCCGAGCTGAACGATGTCGCCAACGTCACCGGAATGATGACGAGCTTTTGCGCCCACATGTTCAGCACGGAATACGCATGTTCCGATACGTGCCCGCGCCCGGCTGCCGCCATGGCGTGATTGAACGTAAATTGATCGACCAACTGATAAAGCGACATCGCCAAGCCGACGAGCACAAACGGGATGGAAGAAAAAAGCAGCTCGCGATACATGGCGCGCAGTGGCACATGCACTTGATCGCGGCTCTGTTCCAAAAGCGATCGCAAATGCTCGCGCCGCTTCCACCAATACACAAGCAGCACCGCCAGTCCTCCGATCGCCCCGACAAACGCGGCAAACGTCGCCGCGCTTACAGCGGTCACGATCGAGCCGTCCCACCAGCGCAAAATGACATAACAAGCCCCAAGCAAAAACGCGATGCGCAACACTTGCTCGATGACTTGCGACAGCGCCGTCGGCCCCATCGATTCATGCCCTTGAAAAAAACCGCGGATCAAGCTCATCACCGGGACGATCACAAGGGCAAAACTGACCGCGCGGATGACGGCCGTGACATCGGCGACCGAATTGACGTTCGTTTTCGCGTCAATGACATATGGCGCCAAAACCGGAGCCAACGCGTACAACACAAGCCACGAAACAACCCCGCTCGCGAGCATGAGCGCAAGGCCGGAGCGGAACAGCGTATAGCCGACCCGGTACTCCTCGAGCGCGTTATATTTGGAGACAAATTTCGAAACAGCGACCGGTATGCCGGCCGTTGCCAAGCTTAAAAAAATTTGGTACGGCACATAGCCGTAGCCATACAGCGCCCCGCCGCGCTCGCCGACGAGGTGGTAAAACGGAATAACGTAAAACAAGCCAAGCAGGCGGGAAATCATCACGCCAGCGGTCAAAATAAACGTGCCGCGCAGCAGCTTCGATGTTGACATACAATCCCTTCCCTAACCGTGGACGTTGAAAATCACAACATTTGTATTTTATCATAGTTGTCAATGGAACGAAAAACATTGTCTCCTGTGGACAAACGAAAGGATGGAATCAACATGGGGCATGACGTCATCGTTATCGGCGGCGGTCCATCCGGGCTGATGGCGGCCATCGCGGCCGGCGAATGCGGGGCGGACGTGCTGCTGCTGGAAAAAGGGACGAAACTCGGGCGCAAGCTGGCCATCTCCGGCGGCGGCCGCTGCAATGTGACGAATCGGCTGCCGATCGATGAAATCATCCGCCACATCCCCGGCAACGGCCGCTTTTTGTACAGCGCCTTTTCCGTCTTTAACAACGAAGACATCATCCGCTTTTTCGAACGGCTCGGCGTGCCGCTGAAGGAAGAAGACCACGGCCGCATGTTTCCAAAAAGCGACAGCGCTCAATCGGTCGTCGAGGCGCTCATCACCGAACTTCACCGGCTCGGCGTCCGCATCCGGCTCGAAACGCCGGTAGGCGATATCCTGTACAAGGGGGGAAAAACGATCGGCGTCAAGCTGAAAAGCGGGGAAACGATCGGCGCTACCGCCGTCGTGGTCGCCGCCGGAGGCAAATCGGTGCCGCAAACCGGCTCAACAGGCGATGGCTATCCTTGGGCGGAAAAAGCCGGTCATACGGTAACGGAGCTGTTTCCGACCGAAGTCCCGATCGTATCGAACGAACCGTTCATCCAAGCGCGGACGCTCCAAGGCCTGTCGCTGCGCGATGTGGTGCTTGGCGTCTTAAAACCGAACGGCAAACCGATCGTGACCCATCGGATGGACATGCTGTTCACCCATTTCGGCATCTCCGGCCCCGCCGCTCTCCGCTGCAGCCAGTTTGTCGTCAAAGCGCTGAAAAAGGCGGCGAACGGCGCCGTCGCCATGAGCATCGATGCGCTGCCGGACGTCACGCGAGAAGAACTGTTTCAACACCTAGCCCAATTATGCAAAGAAGAGCCGAAAAAAGCGGTGAAAACCATCGCCAAAACGGTGCTGCCGGAGCGGTACGCCGTCTTTTTGCTGGAACGAAGCGGCATCGACCCGCAAGCGGCCGCCGGCACGGTCAGCCATGAGGCATTGCGGGCGTTCGTCCGCTGCTGCAAACAGTTTACGTTTCACGTCCACGGCACGCTGCCCATCGAAAAAGCGTTCGTCACTGGCGGCGGCGTATCGGTGAAAGAAATCGAACCACAAACGATGGCCTCCAAACGCATGGCCGGGCTTTATTTTTGCGGCGAAATTTTGGACATCCACGGCTACACCGGCGGCTACAACATCACCGCCGCCCTAGTGACCGGCCGGCTCGCCGGCATGAACGCCGCCCGCTATGCGTTAGAGGCGAAAACCAGCCGAAGCGAATCACCGGTGCAGACAGCCGATTGACAGTGTCGAGATAGACGTAATCGTCATCATAAGTGGCGCCATATCGGTAGTAAACAGCCGATTGGTAGTGTCAAGATAGACGGATTTTCGACGAATGATGGGAATCACAGCTGATTGACAACAGCCAAACGAGGCGCAGCCGCTTTCCCACCGATGGAGCGGACAACGGCCGGCAAAAAGCAGGCCGCCAAGCCTGTTACAAAAAACTGGGCGTGTGTTTATGGCCGCTTTGCCACACGACCGGCAAAATCCGCCAAACTTCTTACAAAAAACTCGGCGTTCCGGCCCCACCTGCAGCCGGGGCGGCCCGGCCCATTACGTCCGGTAAATGACCATGGCGGAAAAGCAATAAATTTGCTCGCCTTCTGACTCCATGGCTGCCACGCTGTATTTGACGTCAATCAGCTGCCCATCTTTTAAGCGAGCTAAAAAATCGTTGACCGCCGCTTCCAAATCTTTTTCGTGTTCTTTATCAAAAACTTTGACTTTGTACATCCTATCCCTCCCGTTTTTTGCTTTGCACGCGCCAAGCCAGGCGGGCTTACGAAACATTTCTCCTTACAGCGGCATAGTCCTGCCGACAAACGACCGGAAATAGAAAGGGGGGCCCGCAGAATGGGAACCCCCTCTTTCACTAGACCGCTGCTTTCCGTGAAAATGCCGAACTGGCGCGAGATTTTCATCCCCGGGCGGAGGGCAGATCGTGCTGCCCATGGATCTTTTCTGAGACTTGTCTTTCATACACAGAGATCGTCCTTGACGGAGAGACGCGACGCTCCGCACTTTTCCAAGTCTCGTCTTTAATACACCCCAACCGCATTGAACGCCTGTTTCACCGAGCTGACTTCTTGGCTCGCTGAACCGTACAGATCGGCGGCCGCTTGGATGCAGGCGGCGCGCAGCTGGCTGAAGTTTGACGTCGGCGTCAAATAATAGACGAGCGCACGGTAGAAGATTTTCCCCATTTTGTCGCGGCCGATGCCGGTGACGCTGACTCCGTAGTGCGTGCCGCCTTGGCTAAGCAAATAGGCAGCTTTGTTAATGATACCGCTGTTCGTATGGACGCCGCCGTTATCTTGTGTGCCGGTATAGCGTTTGGAATAATGATCCGGGTCCCCGTATTTCGCCGGGTCGGACATAGACCGGAGCGCATCGCCGGCAATGCCCGGCGTATAAATGTCTTCGCCGATTTCCCAATCGGGATTGCGGTTTGCGTAAAATTCAACCAGCGTCCCGAAAATATCGGAAATCGCTTCATTGATGGCGCCGGATTCATTTTGATACACAAGACCAGCTGTGTAATCGGTCACGGCGTGGGTCAGCTCATGGGCGACGACGTCAATGCCGCCGGAAAACGGCAAAAACGTTTGCCCGTCGCCGTCGCCATATACCATTTGCGATCCGTTCCAAAACGCGTTGTTGTAGCGGCTCCCATAGTGAACGGTCGAGCGGATGGCGGCGTTGTTGCCGTCATAGCTGAGCCGGCCATGCACGTTTTTATAATAGTCATAGACCACTCCGGCGTAATAATGTGCATCCACTGCAGGAGCGTCATAGCTAGCAAAAAACTGGTTGTCGCTATCGGCCCACAAGCTGCCGGGCAGTGTCGTCCGGTTGCGCCCGTCATACGTGAAAATGCCGTTGCCGCGCGTATTGTCTTGCAAATAGTAATAGCCGTAAGAAGAAGAATACGTCGTGTTGATCGATTTTTGATCTCCCAACACCCCGCGCCCGGTGCCGACCGTTGACGTGCCTGCCACTGTCTGCCCGCCGCCCGGCTTCGCCTCGTCCAGCTCGTTCCATTTATTCAACACCGCGCCGCCGGCGGCATCAATGAGGTAGACCCAATTGCCGGGAGACGGGTCCAAAAAGCGAACGTTCACTTCATAAGCGAGATGAACGGTATCGCTAGTTGGATAAATCACAAGCCGCGTCGGGTTCCCCTGCTCTTTGACCGGTGATGCCCCGATGGAAGCGGCGACATCCCGTTCGGCAATCGCTTCCGCTTCCTGCGATGAAATGGTCTTTCCGCGCTTCCAGTGTTTCTCCACATCTGGAATGAGCGTACCGGAGAGAGCTGTCAACGCACCGGCTTTGACATGGGCCACCAAGACGGCACCAAACACCGGAATGCCTTGATACCGCTGTTCAAACCGCATGACCGTATGGCCGAGATCATCCGTCTGCTTGCTGAGCAGAACCAGCCGCTCCGCCGCCCGGCCGCCGAGGCGGAACGTTCCCGCCTGTTCATCGATATAGCGGTATACTAATGTTTGTGGATCAACAGCGTTGTCCTTCGCCAACGTTCCAGACATAAAGGACGGCGTTTCCCATTCGCTCCACACTACGGAGTCGCTTTTTGGCGCCGCTCCTGCTGGTGTAGCGATTAGGCCGAGCGCCAATCCAACCATCCCGAGCATCGTCCGCTTTTTCATTTCCCTCTTCCCCTTTCGTTTTGATAATTAACTATGTCATTCATTTTAATCAAATTCGTCTATTTTGAGTATTGGGAAAATAAAGACCTGCGAGCGGGATTCATCGCGTCTTCCCCCTTCCTCCGTTTCCTTCGCTGCGCCATGGGTCCTATGTCTGAAGAAAGGCGTCCGGAGCGGTTGCGATGAAACCCGGTCCGTACCGTTGCTTGTTCCCACCTTTCTCCATGCCCGGTTTTCCTCGTTGTGATGAAACCGAGTCCACACCGTCGGCAGCGAATGGCCGGCTTCCGTCAAAACCCGTTCATAAGCTGGGCCTGACCCAAAAAGTTGTCTGCCTTCAAGATCGTCACAACCGATCGCGCGGCAGAAGCCGTCAGCACGTATATATAGCAACGAAAGAGGGGGAGCCCGATCTTTTTGGAACATCCTCGGGCTGCCTACGTCGAATCGAACGTTACCCTTGCCGCGCTGCCGCCGGCTGTTCCCAACGGGCGAAATCGTTCGGAGCCACGGCAAAAAATCGGCCGCCCGTATTCTCCCGATCACCCCCGGAAACTTAGGACAGCCTTTTTCACCGCTCCTTTGCACCCGTCCGCACTAGGAACGGAACGCTCTCTTTTTTCGCTCCGTGCTTCTAGAACAGCCCGCTGCTCATCACACAGTCAAAAACAAACGTCCGCTTAGCGAGCGATCACAGTCGGCGGCGGATGCTCGTCTTTCGCCGCTTCCTTGACCCCGATTCCATGGCCAAAGCCCGCAGCGAGGCCGAGGGCGGCCAAAGCGATGATCAGAACGATCCGCTTTTTCACGCCTTTCACCTCCTTTCACGTGCCCGTTCGTCTTCGCAACAGTTCGCAGCTCAATCGGTAATAGTGGGCCGCCTGTTTGTATTGGCGGGCGCGGGCGTAGTAATCGGCCAAATAGCCGGCGTATTGGGCGGCGTCTTCATACTCTTTTCGTTTTTGAAAATACGGAATCGCTTCGTGTTTCAGCAGCCGCTCGAACTCTTCCCCTTCCCCGGCGAGCAACAGCCGGTAGACGGAAAAATGCAAATAGTATTCGTAGTGTTCGGTCATGCCGTTTTCCGTCTGCTCAAGCAGCTGCCATCCTTCTTCCGCGGTCGACAGCGCCTTGCGATAGTTTTGCGCGGCATAATGCTCGCGCAAAAGCGCCAAAAACGTAATCAGCCGGTCGGCCAGCGGAGCGTCCGACTTGTACACGAGGCTATGCTCGTAATGCTGCACCGCCTCGCGGTATTGTTTTTTCATCGCCTTCAAATGGCCGAGGTTATGCTCGACGATGCCGATCAGCAGCCGATCGTTGGCGAGCTGCGCTGCCTTCTGCGCCAACAGGCAGCAGTCGATCGCCTGATCGATTTCCCCGCAGCGCCGGTAGCAAATCGCCAGCAGCACATGGCATTCGGCCCCGCGCCGCAGTTCATACTCCGCTTGGCTGAGGGAAAGCGCCCGCTCCGTGTAGCGGATGCATTGGAACACTTTCCACAGCCGGCTGTACGCGAGCGCTAACAAATACGACAAATCCGCTTCTTCCCAATTCGGCTTCCTTTGTGTCCCCAATAATGCTTCTGCTTTTTGATAGAAGTGCAAAGCATCGTCATATTTTTCTTGGCAATAAGAAAGCAGGCCAAAAAATTTCCAATAATAGTAGCGCATCGGTTCATCGAGCGCCTCGTACCATTCGCGCACGCTCCGCGCCGCCGCTTCCGCCCCTTTCAAGTCGCGCAGCAGCAGCAAATATCGAATGCGCATCAAATGAAAATAGATCATCGCCTCGGCATCTCCGGATTCGCTGCACTGTTGCCGGACGGCGGCGTATTGCTCCCTTGCCGCGGCCACGTTTTTGTCCGTCATCGCCTTATACCACGCCATGACCGATTCAAACCATCCGGGTGCTGTGCCGCTTTGGCCGCGGTGAATGCCGAGCCGGCGAAACAGCAATTCAATGACATCTTCTCCCGGCATCGCTTGATTGTTTTCGATTTTGGATAAATACGAAACCGAGATAATTCCTTCCGCTGCCTCCTCTTGGGTCATTCCTTTCATCAGCCGAGCAAGCTTCAAGCGGTCGCCTAGTTTCAAACAGCATCGACCCCTTCGGTCTTTTTTTACTGAACATTATATCTTTTCTTTCTTCTCCCTTCTATCACCCTTTAGCACTATAAGGAAAAATTTGTTCTTCAGCATAGCGGTGATGAAATAAAGAAGACCCCCTCCATTCGGTGGTTGCCATGCCAAATAAAAGGTTCATCACCAAAACGTGTACTTGCCAGACGGTGCACTTCTCTTGAAGGTGTATGCAAAAAATGTTTTGTTTCCTAATTCTTTTGTGGATACAACGTTTGGTGAGGAGCCTAAAAAAATGAGACTTTGATTGAAAATCGGCCAAAATGAAAACCCAAAGAATGCTGATTGTCGAACATCCTTTGGGTTTGCTTTTTTAGGGGACTGGTGATCCGTTTATCAAACCCTTTTCACAAATAGAAAAGCCCTGTCGCATCAGGAGCGCCGTTCAAACGTTCCCCCATTGCCGAAGAGAAACAACCGTTTTTCACCAGCCATTTAGGAGGGCGGTGATGAAAGGGATGGGTTGCTTCACCGCCTTGTTTCTCAAATGGAGAACCCTTGTGGCATCGGTTTCTCGTTTCACGTCATCCGCCGTGGGCTAGGGGCGATTGCTGTTTTTTACCAGCCATTTGGATTTCGGGATGTAATATCGCTTTTCCGACAGCCCCGTTGTTCCCTTCGCGAGCCGCGATGCCGAACCGCGTTTCCGCCGAGCGGAAAACGGTGCCATTACTGCTTCGGCGCCGTTTCTCCTTCCCACTCGAGCATGCCGCCGGTCATGTTGCGGACGCGGTAGCCGAGCTCCTGCAAGTAGCGGCAGACGTTTTCGCTCCGCCGTCCGGAGCGGCAGACGAAAATATATTCTTCATCGCGGTCGAATTCCGCAAGCCGGTCAGGGATGTCACCCATTTTGATATGCTTCGCCCCAGGAATCATACCGAGGGCGACTTCCTCATCCTCGCGCACATCGACAATGTTCAACTTTTCGCCGCGCTCAAGTTTTTCCTTCACTTCGGCCGGCGTAATTTCCTTGATTTCTTCCATAGCCGATCAGCCCCTTTCTCTCGCGTTTTCGACAAAAGGCAGCAGGGAAGGCGTCGATTCCTCCCCGCTTGCGCTAGCTAGGCGGAAACTAGTTTCAGATGATCGTTCCTTCCCGCCGCGTGCGCCGCCCCAAACCGGGCGGCCGCTTTTCCATCAATTAGCGACGATATTGACGAGCTTGCCGGGGACGGCGATCACTTTGCGCACCGTTTTGCCGGCAAGCTGCTCTTTGATTTTTTCATCGGCGAGCGCCCGCTCCTCGAGCGCTTCTTTCGATAAGTCCACCGGCACGTTGAGCTTGGCTCGCACTTTGCCGTTGATTTGGATGACAATTCCGACGACGTCTTCGACCAGCTTCGCTTCATCATACGTCGGCCATGGTTCATAGGCGATCGTGTCCGTATGGCCGAGCTTTTGCCACAGTTCTTCGCCGATGTGCGGGCAAACCGGCGACAAAAGCTTGACGAACCCTTCCATGTATGCTTTTTTCATTTGCTCCGCCTTATACGCTTCATTGATGAAGACCATCAGCTGCGAAATGGCGGTGTTGAAGCGCAAGGCTTCGTAGTCTTCCGTCACTTTTTTCACCGTTTGATGATAGACGCGCTCAAGCTGGTCGTTCGCCGGTTCGTCGACGATGTTCGGGTTCAGTTCCCCACTTTCAGTGACAAACAGCCGCCAGACGCGGTCAAGGAAGCGGCGCGCCCCGTCGAGCCCTTTCGTCGACCAGGCGATCGACGCCTCGAGCGGCCCCATGAACATTTCGTACAGCCGAAGCGTGTCGGCCCCATGGCTGTCAACGATGTCATCCGGGTTGACGACGTTGCCTTTTGATTTGCTCATTTTTTCGTTGTTTTCGCCTAAAATCATCCCTTGGTTAAACAGCTTTTGGAACGGCTCTTTCGTCGGTACGATGCCAAGGTCATAGAGAAACTTATGCCAGAAGCGGGCGTAAAGCAAATGCAAGACGGCGTGCTCCGCCCCGCCGATGTAAACGTCGACCGGCAGCCATTGTTTCAGTTTTTCCGGATCGGCGAGCTGCTTATCGTTGTGCGGGTCGATGTAGCGCAAATAATACCAGCAGCTTCCCGCCCATTGCGGCATCGTGTTCGTTTCGCGCCGCCCTTTTTTGCCCGTTTTCGGGTCGACGACGTTGACCCATTCGTCGATGTTGGCGAGCGGCGACTCACCCGTTCCCGACGGACGGATTTCATCCGTTTTCGGCAAGACGAGCGGCAGTTCCTCTTCCGGCACGGTCGTCATCGTTCCGTCTTCCCAATGGATGATCGGAATCGGCTCACCCCAGTAGCGCTGGCGGCTGAACAGCCAGTCGCGCAGCCGGTACGACACTTTTTTCCGCCCTTTGCCGTGCTCCTCAAGCCAAGCGATCATTTTTTCGCTCGCTTCCTGCTTGTTCAAGCCGTTTAAAAACTCGGAGTGGATGTGCTCCCCGTCGCCGGTGTACGGCCCGTTTTCAATATCGCCGCCAGCGACGACTTCTTTGATCGGCAAATCGAACGTTTTCGCAAACTCGTAGTCGCGCTCATCGTGCGCCGGCACGGCCATGATCGCCCCCGTGCCGTAGCCCATCAACACGTAGTCGGCGATCCAAATCGGAAGCCGAGCACCAGTCACTGGATGGATGGCGTACGCGCCGGTGAACACGCCCGTCTTTTCTTTCGCCAAATCGGTGCGCTCGAGATCGCTTTTGCTTTGCACTTCTTTCAAGTAAGCGGCAACGGCCGGTTTTTGCTCCGGCGTGGTGATTTTCTCGACAAGCGGATGCTCGGGCGCCAAGACGGTGTACGTTGCGCCAAACAGCGTATCTGGCCGCGTTGTAAACACCGTGAACGTCTCGTCATGGCCGTCAACGGCGAACTCGATTTCCGCTCCTTCCGAACGGCCGATCCAGTTGCGCTGCATCTCCTTGATGCTTTCCGGCCAGTCGAGCTCTTCCAAATCTTCGAGCAGCCGGTCGGCATAGGCGGTAATTTTCAACATCCATTGCCGCATCGGCTTGCGGATGACCGGATGCCCGCCGCGCTCGCTCCGGCCGTTGATCACTTCCTCGTTCGCCAGCACCGTGCCGAGCGCCGGGCACCAGTTGACCGGCACCTCATCCATATACGCAAGCCCTTTTTCGTACAGCTTTAAGAAAATCCATTGCGTCCATTTGTAATAGTTCGGGTCGGTCGTGTTAATTTCGCGATCCCAGTCGTACGAAAAGCCAAGCGATTTAATTTGCCGGCGGAAGTTGTCGATGTTTTTTCGCGTAAACTCGGCCGGGTCGTTTCCAGTATCGAGCGCATACTGCTCGGCCGGCAGCCCGAACGCGTCCCAGCCCATCGGATGAAGGACATTATACCCTTGCATCCGCTTCATACGCGCCAAAATGTCGGTCGCCGTATACCCTTCCGGATGGCCGACGTGCAAGCCGGCGCCGGACGGATACGGGAACATGTCGAGCACGTAAAACTTCGGTTTGTCGTCCTCATCGGGCGTGCGGAACGTTTTGTTTTTCTCCCAATAGTCCTGCCATTTTTTTTCGATTTCGCGGTGGTTGAAGCTCATCGCAGCACTCCTCCTATCAAGATTTTGCTTCTACTTGCATCATGGACGAAAGTATGTACAAAAAAACCTCTCATCCCCATGCAAAGGGACGAGAGGCGCGCTTCCCGCGGTACCACCCTTTTTGGCGCGCCCATGGCGCACCCGCTTTGCTCCTTAACGCAGATTCACGGCCGACGTTAGTAGGCAGCGCCGTTCGCGCCGGCAACTCCGAGGCGAGTTCACAGGCTGGCTTCGGTTGACTCGCACCGACCGTCAACTCTCTGCTGTCCGCCAAGCCCGCTACTGCTCCTCTTCACCGCTGTTCGCTTCATTGACGTTTTCGTTACA
>NZ_JPYA01000101.1 GCF_000750005.1 Geobacillus icigianus
AACCTACTTCATATTTACTGCTAAACGAAGCTATTATAAAGCAAATGAGTGATTCCGTTGCTGAAGAGTATGGTGTTTTAGAGAAATTAGAAAGTTATATGGATGATGCGATTGATCATGCACTTAACTAACTTTTAAGGGATGGATTTGAACGAAATAAGAGAGATTATCTCGGATAGTTAAGTAGTCATAAATTTAATAAACGTCTAGAAACAACTGAATTTTAAGAGTTGAATGGAAACCTAATTCATAATAATTACAACCGATTATGCGTGGTTGATTTTTAATAAGAGAGGAGGCGGTTCACCTTGAAGCCAAATCAAAAAGACTCAGTTGTTTCTACAAACACTCAGGTTCACATGACATCAGTTTATACGAGGAATAAGGGTACAAATAAGAGTGTAAAACGATCGTTTAGTCTTGTGATAAGTAATTTATTAATCAGCACTGTATTAATGGGAGCGTTAGGCATCTCAGGGGGTACGGTTGAGGCGGCTTCGTCTACTCAAACACCAACGCAAGTAGTGCAGGTGACTCAAAAATATCAAGATGATGCAACACTTTTAGCAAATGTAAACTTAGCGTTAGATGTTTTAAAGAAAAATGGTTTGACTTTGGCAACATTATCATTGTTACATTCTAGTTTGAAGGATATAGAGAATAAGGTAAATGCAAATCAGTTTACTTCAACCAATAATTTATATAAAACACTTGTATTAGCAGAATCAACATTATCTGGACTTTCGTATAATATTACGTTGGATGTTAGGAATGAATTTGTAGAATCGCTTACGGTTGTAAAGAGGTTAACACCGATATCGGTGTATATAGACGGGATACCGCAGTTTTATAAACAACAGCCGATAGAGCAAAATGGCATAGTATTCGTTCCACTCAGAGATATTTATGAAAAGTTAGGAGCGAAAGTAACATCTGACACAAAGACGAACACGGTAATCATAACTAAAGGGAATACAGTGATTAAATTACCGAGAGGGAAAGATTTTGCGTATGTAAACGGCAAATCGGTAAAGTTATCGGCAAAGATGTTTACAAATAACGGGGTAATCATGATACCAGTTGATTTCTTGAAGGTGTCGTTAGGTTCTTCGGTAGAGTGGTTATCTGTACCGAAGGTAGTGGTGATCACAAGCAAAGCGCAGACAGTGAACGGGATAAAGGTATTGTACGGTGGTCACACATATGCTAGTAGGAATCAAAAAGAGTATGATACAGTGATGAAAATAGTAAGAGAGTATATATCAAAGGAATACGACAAGCTTGTTTTTGGCGAATCGAGGAACAAGTATTATTTAGAGTATTTAGATGGAGCTAGATTTAATGGTGACAAGAGAGACCGTTCAGAGCGAAATGTAGGATTGTATTTAGCACAAGGCAGTATAGGAGAATTAGTTAGTGCAGGTGTAAGTAAAGAAGGGGTAATCAGGGCATGGAAGACTGGATTTTTAGCAGGTACATTAGCAAGCGGTACAGTTGACCCAGGCGATGGGAAACCTCGTTCAGCCTATGACAATTTAGTTCGCAGAGTAAGTGATTGTGATGCACATGCGCAAGTATATTCGGCAGTATGGGATGCGATGGGATATAACACATTAATTATTGCAGGTTCAGGTCATGCAGATATGTTAGTACAGATTGAGGGACATTGGTTCAAACCGGGCGCAGGTTCTTTCCTGCGTGTAGACCTCAATGGTTCTTTAAAGAAAGGTGCTAAGATAATTTTTCAACCCACATATGGTCAAATAAAGTAAAGTAATCCAAGTATGAGGTTCGATGCATCAAAACATCGAACCTTATATTTTTTATATTTTTCAAGACATGGGTTCGATTTTAAGACTAGTTTGGGCATCTAGTTTATTTATATACGAGTACACACTAATGAATAAAAGGGAGTGAAGAACAATTATCACTTTTACAAGCAATACAAAAAAGTTAGGAGGGATAAAAATGTTAAAAGTATCGAGTTCAGTTTTAGCATTATCATTAATATTTTCATCGGTTTCGACAGTGGCTTTAGCGAATAGCGATTCGGTTGTTACGGTGCAAGAAAACCAAGCAACTGAGCAACAGCGAACAGAGTCAGTGACAGTTGAATCTTCAGGAGTATCGACAACATCGGAAGTAAATAATCAGATTATATCGGATCAGTCAGCATCTAATGGTTTAGAAGGGGGACAGGATGCAGTTAATTCTCAAGAAGGAAATCAGCAAGTCACACCTCAGAAAGAAAATCAGCAGCCTCAACCAGAGGATCAACAAGTTACACCTCAACAAGAGAATCAACAATCTCAACCAGAAAATCAGCAAGTTACTTCTCAACCAAAGGATGAACAAGTTAAAGATCAAGTAGTAACGGACAAGTCAGGAAGAGTTGTAAAAGATGGGCTGTATGTAGACATTTACTACACACCAGAGCAATCTGAGAGCACATATATTCCAGAGTTCACATTAGAGCTTTGGTCTGTAAAGGAGAATAAATTAATTGGTACAGCGATAGCCAACAGTAAGAATTATGATCGTGAGTCAGGTGTATATCACTTAATGTTTAATCATAGGGGTTACAAATTAGGCGATGAGTTCGCTTTGATTCCTCGCAAGGCAGATAAGGTATTTAAGTACATCGAGTTTGTTGATGAAAAAGCATACAATGTGAAACCAAACACGTATTATAAATTCGGCATTAAGACTTTTGATTATTATGAAGGGGAGGAAGGTAAAGAGGTAGCAATAAGAGATTTAACTGGTACAAAATTAAGTCCAATTGGAGGAGCTCTTTACACCGACAATAATAAAGTAGGTTTAGCGTTAGTGGATGAGTCAGGCGCACCACTTAAGAAGTTTCATATTGAGATTAAGTTATCTGATAAGAAAGGGAGTTTGTCTTTAGTATCTGATGATAAAGGAATGGTGTGGGTTGACAGAGATAAATTAACACCGAAATTTTTGGTGTCATCGGAAGACAGAGTAGTAAAGGGCGGTATAAATGGTAAAGCGTTAATCGAGTTGCCTGTATCGGCAGTGACTGGTGGGCAGACTGGAGTATTAACGTATTCGGTAGTATTTGAGCATAAAAAAGAGCTTGGGGTAATTGATCTTAAACCAGAAGTGTCAGGCAACACGGATTTAAGCAAATCGTGGGCAGAAGCAGATATTAAATTAACAAATGGGAAAACAGTGATCACACAAACGGTAAATTTGAACACGCAAAAGATTTATGGTATTCCAGATGGGACATATAAAGTAGAAGTTGTTAAATCCAAATATGCAAATGTGAAATTAAGGACTTCAACAGTTACAGTAAAGGGCGGTACGGCATCTTTAGGTATAGTATTTTCACCTAAATATGTCTTAGAGGTTGATAAAGACGGTAAAGACTACAACTTTAGTGTAATCAATGTAGATAAAATCTCGAAAAAAGCATACAAGGGTAAAAGCAGTCAAGTTTTTGCGGTAGCACCCGGTGAATCGTATATGTTAAAGGATAATGACACTGGGAAAATAACGACAGTAGCGATTGATCTAAAGTCTTTTAAGACAAAGGTTGTATTAGGTGTAGGAGTTGTGTTTGGGGGTTCTGTATCAACACCTCATACAGGAGATGATATTTATATCATGCTAGTGTTATTCATGCTATCGCTAATCGGGGCTATTGGCAGTTATGTGTTTTACAGGAAAAATGGTAAAATTTCCGCACCTAAAACAAAGTTGATGAGTATTTTATTAGTTGGTGCATTATTAACATCGATTTTTTCATCTTTTGCACCATTGAGTGTAGTAGCATCGGACACTAATATCGGAGGAACACCACCTGCGAAGGGTGGAGCGACAAGTGGTACACCTGCTGGAACATTCCAGACATCGGATCGAGTAGCAGTAGTACAAGTAGGTTTTATTCCAAATAAGTTAAAGGCTAATGGTGTAGGGATATTGAATTCTGAATCGAGTAAGCAAGACCTTCAAGATCCATTCAAATTCAACTATGACCATTTGTTATTCTACATGGCACCAAACAAGGTATCAGATGGATTATTCAGAAAGACGGGTTCAGGTGTAATAACATTTGAGAATAAAGGTTCAAGTAGCAGAATTAAAACATTATATGGTAAAAACCCTTTGTATAAAGGCAGTACAGGTGGTCAAAGTCGTGAAGAGTTAATGAAAAGGACTTTATCTTATGCAGATGTATCAAAAAACAGCGACAACGCATTTGTAAGTATTGTAGGTAATGCTTTATACAATATCGACCCTAAAAATCCGAATAGAACGTTAGCAGGACCAGGAATTGTAGGAGAGTCTTTCAGGGATATGTTAGAATGGTATGTTTTATCTATGGAGGGGTACGATAATGACGCATATGCTAAAGCAGCGTCAGATATGTTTAATGGTTATTTAGAGTTAATTAAAGCCAGAGGAATCTTAAAAGGTGAGCAGTATGATAAGTTTGAGCGTATGATGCGCGAAGCATACAGAAATAAAGAGGTAGTATTCTTTGCTCAAACATTAGTAGGGATCAGTGTAAAAGATAATAAGAGTCCGTTATCAAGGGATTATGCATTTATGTCGATTCATGATGCGACAGATTGGTATTTATGGGTTAGAAAAAAGGCTAGACCTACCGATAGCAAATTAAAGAAGTTATCAGCAAATAGAGAAGCAGAAGCTGTAACAAAAGGTGGAGCCAGTACGGAGGCAGATGGACTAAGGTCACCGTATAAAGAGAATGGTAATATACCGTTTACGTTCAGAACGTATGCTAGAGATAATTATGCGAGAACGTTAAAACCAATGAGTAAAAACGTACCGTTAACAGCAGATGTATCGAAGAACCCATTTGGTGGTTGGGGGTACCAACCTTGGGGTTATATTTATCTTGAAGACCACACTAAAGCACCGAAAATAGACGTGATGTTAGATGTATCGATAGTAGATAAAACAGGCGCAAGAAAAGGTGGTTTCCGGACACCAGTAAAAGGTTGGTCAGAGAGTGATAATAAGTTTCTAGGTGATTTAACTTCTGATTATTCCAAAATAATTAAAGGTAGTATGACATTTGTTTATAACGGTAAGACATATCAAATTCTTCAAGAAGAAAAAGCAAAATTCACGTTAGTAGATAAACGTGACAATGAAAATATCAATAAATCTACTTTAACAAAGGCATCTAAAGGTGAAGATGGATACATCTCATTGAATAATCCAAACACTTGGGAAATCATGCTTGGTTGGGACACACCAGAACCAGTTTATCTACACGCATATCTTGGTGGAGATGGTGATAATATCTCATCAGTAGAGAACAAATACGAAGGTGTTAAAGAGAAAGGTAAAGATGTATTTTCAAATGCGCGATTAACGTTATATGTAAAAGCAGTTGAAGATACAAACGTATCGGCATCGATTCATGATGTACCAGAGTGGAGATTATCGAAGTATTTCGAGGATATTTCGAAAAATAGTGTAGCAAAAGCGATTTTCTCATTAACGTTACCTTCTGAGACGTTTATAAATCCTGTTTTATCTCCTACTGGTGATGTAAACTTTAGTTTAATCGATCCAGATTTAAGCAATGTGAAATGGGCTTACAGCAAGGCAAAATTATTTAATGATACAACAATTAAATATTTATCGGCTTATGACACGGTGGCAGCATTTAATTTAGCAGGTGATTTATTAGCAGTAAAAGATAACAGTTCCGTTGGCAATGTAAAATTAGCATCTTGGGTAAATCCGTATAGTTTATTTGATGGTCGGATTGGTGTAACAGATAAAGGTGTAGCAGAAAACAAACCATCGGTAGTAAAGAATTATATGTTTAAATATGGGGTAAGAAGCCCTTATGCATCTTATGGTTATAGCGAGACACGTTATAGATGGGTACCACCTACTTATGATAAAGATGGCAAAATGATTTCATCAGGTTATTATGTTCCTTATACGTGGAGTGGACAAGCAACAAGCAGTGCAAAGACAGCTGATTATGATGTGACAGTTAATTTCAGAAGACACATTCCGAAAGCTAATCAAGCACCTAAAAAGTTTAAAGATGTTGTAACTTCAGTGAATGGCAAATATACGGAAGCGAAACAAGACAAGCAAGTACTAAACATCAACCCAGAGGTTCCGATGGTATATGATGATGTTAACGGGAACACATCAGTAGCATTTGTAGCAGGAGATAAAATGAGACAAGTACAACCAGTTCACTACAATGTAGCACAATTCGTGAATGTAGACATCAAGCCTTCTGTAACCGGCATGTCGGTAGCAACAGATGCGAATGCAAAAGCTCTTGCAAGTAGGTTAGGAGCTAATGGCAAGGGTGTTCTTTATAAGGGTTCAGCAATCACTACAAACTTCCAAACAAAAGGTCAGTTAGAGTTAAAAACATTTGCTTTAGATATCGGGGCAACATCGCTCAAAAACGCATGGAATCCGTCAACAACTTATTCGACTGATAAGATAAACGAAGAGTTCTTGAGTCGTTATGCAACGAAGAAATCGGATGGAACTTGGGAAGTAACACTCAATGCAGAAGGTAAGTTAAAAATCAACGGTGTTGAGTATGGTGGTAAGAAAAAAGCGATTAAGTTGAAACAGAAATCCCGTAATGTTGTAGAGCACACATTGCTTGTTCGAGGGGGTAAATTGGTAGCAGTTGACGGCAATTATGATTTAAACAGCTTGCCACAAGGTTTAAAAGAGGCACTAGCGAAAATGCATATTTCAACACCAGTCGGTCAAAACATTTTCAACACATTTGAAAATGGTACAGGTGCCAAATTAACGGAGCAAAAAGTGGCAGATTTGATAAACGCGGTTCGTGGTACGAAGGATCTTGCAACAGGTAAGGGATGGTATGCGGAGGACACTTCAGTTTTTATTGTAAGAGAATATACTAACACGTTCGAGTTACCTTCATATTTATACACTGATAAAGTTCCTATGCAGGTTCCTAATTTAGAAACACCGATCAATAAAAACGAGTTCTTTAGCAAAGGATACATCGGTTACACGAAATTAACATTTAGATTAATAGATTCGTTCATGGAATACGATTCATCTCAAATTAAACCTTTTGGTGGAAAGCATGAGAAGTCTTTCGTAGTAGGTAACGTGAGTGTGCTTGACACATTTCAGTAATCAGTTTTAATAGTTGAAAAAATTACCTTTGATAGCTCAAGAATATAGTGTATATAGCGAATTTCATTGTTGATGCTATAAGTCATGCAATGCACTAGCTTGTTAAAAGTACCATAATTAAAGTTATGAAAAGATGCCGAAAACGGCATCTTTTTTCTTTATTAACTAATTATTCAGAGTTAAAGTAGAACGGAATAAATTTAATAATCTAATGGAACGAGGTGGTAAAATGGCTAAAT
>NZ_JPYA01000102.1 GCF_000750005.1 Geobacillus icigianus
ATTTTCCGCACACAGGAGGAGAAAGCAATGGCGTATATACAATGGCTACTTTTCGCAACGGGGTTCTTATTTTTCTGTCTCTTTATAAACACGTTTGTCTCGCTATGGAAAGCGCGGGCGTACCCGCCAAAAGCGCTGTTGAAAGAGCAGGCGATGCGCTATATTGGAATAGCGTGCGCTTGTCTGCTCATGGCTTGGCTGCTTCGCCATGTTTGAGCTTTGTTCTCACCGTCTTCCATCGCCGTTTGTTCAGCAGGTTATCAAGAATTTGCGATCTCCATGTCGCGTCTTGATCACCTAGAAGGACGGTGATTTCGTGCAAAATACCGCTGAGTTCCACCCATTTCTCAATGAGAGAAACCTCGCAGAATCCGCTTTCTTTTTCTGAACGAAAACGCCGCGCTGGCGCGGACTTTCATCCCCAGGTGGAGGACAGATCGCGCCGCCCATGGATCTTTTCTGAATGAAAATGCCGCCGATGGGTGTGTGACAGCGATTTTTCACCAGCCTTCTAAAGCTGACGCGGTGACAAAAAGAGCGAACAATGCCATGGAAAACAAACTCGCAACTTATATATAAGTTGAAATTTTGTTTTACATCCCACTGATTACTCTGATATTGGCTTGTATTTAGATGAAACCCACAACGAAAACTCGGAAATTCTTTATTGCAACTTATATAGCAAAAAACCCGACCAACGATGATCGGGTTTTTTTGCCGCTCACACGTGCGCTGTCACGTTCATCCGCCGGAAGATGGCCGCGGCGATCGGATAGACGATGGCCATCGCCGCCGCATTCAACGCCGCGGTCGGCAGCACAACGGCGACAAACAGCGCCGAGAACGCCGTTCCTCCCGGCAACCCGACAAGCAACAGCGCCGCCGTCAAAAACACGGTCCCGGAGATGACGGTGCCGACCGCCGCGAGCACGACGGCCCCGATCACCGTTTGACGATAGTTCCGAAGCACCGCCACCAAGGCGAAAACGACAAAGGCGGTGATGATTTTATCGATGATATTCGGAAGCTGTCCGCCCGGGAACGTTGTTGTCATGGCGGAAATGAAGCCGGTGGCGACGCCGACAAGGCCGACGGCTTTGGCGCTTGGAAACAACAAAATCGCCAAAAACATCATCGCCAGCATCATGTCCGGCTTCATGCCGGCAAACAGCCCGGGAATGACCGCGTGCAGGACAGCCCCGATTCCAACTAACAGCGCCATCGATACTAATGTTCTTACGTTCATGCTCATCTCTCCTCATCTCTCCTCGTCTATTTTCTTGCTTGAGAATGTTTCTATCATTATATCACTTTGCTGTGTAAAAGTGAAGAAGAAATTTTCAGGCAAAACGACGGCGGAAGTCGTTCATAAACGAGGCGAGCGCCTCGCACGCCTCGAGTGGCACCGCGTTGTAAATCGACGCCCGGCAGCCGCCGACCGACCGATGTCCGCCAAGGCCGATAAACCCGCGCTCCTTCGCTTCGGCGAGAAACGTGTTCGTCAACTCTTCGCTCGGAAGCGTAAACGTGACGTTCATGAGCGAGCGGCTTCCTTTTTCTGCATGCGGTTGATAAAAGCCGCCGCTTTCGTCAATGGCGTCATACAGCACGGCCGCTTTTTGCCGGCTGCGCGCTTCCATCGCTGGGACGCCGCCTTGTTCTTCGACCCATTCGAGCACGAGCGACAACATATAAATCGCAAACGTCGGCGGCGTGTTGTAAAGGGAGCGGCTCTTCTGGTGCGTGCGGTAATCGAGCATCGTCGGCAGCCCGTCGGGAATGCGATCGAGCAGATCGCGACGAAGAATGACGACCGTCACGCCGGAAGGGCCGAGATTTTTTTGCGCCCCGGCGTAAATCAAGGCAAATTTGCTGACATCAAACGGCCGGCTCAAAATGTCGCTCGACATATCGGCGATCAAATCAACGGGCACATCAGGAAATTCCTGCCATTGCGTGCCGAAAATCGTGTTGTTGGACGTAATATGGACATAGGCGGCCTGTTTGGGCCACTTGACTTCATCCAATGAAGGAATGTACGTATAGTTGGCGTCCTTGCTTGAGGCGACGACTGTCGTTGCCCCGATTTTTTGCGCCTCTTTCAGCGCTTTTTCCGACCACGCGCCCGTTAACACGTAGCAGCCGATTTGCCCTTCGGCGAGGAAATTCATCGGCACCATCGAAAATTGCAGGCTCGCCCCGCCTTGCAAAAATAGCACATCATAGTCGTCCGGAACGTCAAGAAGACGCTTGAGCCGTTCGCTTGCCGCTTGGTGAACCGCCTCATATTCCTTGCTTCGGTGGCTTAACTCCATCACCGACATGCCGGTGTCTTGGAAGTTGAGCAGCTCCCGCTGAGCCCGTTCAAGCACCGGCAGCGGCAGCGCTGACGGGCCGGCGTTAAAATTGTATGCGCGTTTCATCGTCATCCCCCACTTTGCCTCCTGGTAGTCCATCGATATTATTATCCTAACACGATTCGAAAAAAAAGAAAGGGAATTTTTCGAAAAAAGCGCTTTCAACATCATAAAAAAAGAAAGCCCTTGTCGATCACAAGGACTTGGCCTGCTTCCGCCGCTCCCGCTCTTGGCGGATGCGTTCCATATAAACTTCCCCTTCTTTTTCAATGAACGCTTCGTCCATTTCCCGCTCGCGCGCCGCTGTTTTGACGGTCATATAGCCGCTGAACAGAATGCCGGCCACCACGATATACATCCACCATGGCAGGCTAAGCATCTCCATCCCCCTTTTCGTATGCTTGTCTCACTAAACTATACGCACGAAGGAGCGGTCATATGCATAAAAAGAGGCGGACATGCCGCCTCTTTGGTTGGGACAACGCTTATGCTTCGGTTCGCTTTTTCTTTTTCTGCTTTGCTTTCCTCCATTGCTGTCGCAGCTCTTTCAGCTCTTCTTTCGCTTGCTCGTATTGGGTGACGGGGACGATTTCGATGATCGGTTCGATCAAACTCATCCCTCCTTTGCGTGTCGCTACTTCTCTTTACCCGCTTTTTCCGATGTTGAAACAGCCAAAAACGCCGGCTTGTAAAACGAACGGTTGTCAAGAGCGAAAATGCGCTCGGTAAATTCGCCCGGTTTCACTTTTTCCAGCGCCCGATCGATCATCATCATTTTCGCGTCCAAATTGTCAATATAATGAAGAACTTCCGCTTCTTTGACGAGCGGCGGCTTCGGGCTGCCCCACTCCGCTTTGCCATGGTGGGCCAAGACAAGGTGCTGCAAAATGACGACTTCCTCGCCTTGGATGCCGAGCTGCTCGGCCGCCTTGCTGATTTCGCTGACCATGATCGAAATATGGCCGAGCAAGTTGCCTTCAAGCGTATACGCCGCCGAGACCGGGCCGGACAGCTCGATCACTTTGCCAAGGTCGTGCAAAATTACCCCCGCATACAGCAAATCTTTATTCAGCGATGGATACAGACGGACGAGCGCCGCCGCAAGCTCGAGCATCGACACAACGTGATACGCGAGTCCGGAGATGAATTCGTGATGATTTTTGGTCGCCGCCGGATACTCAAAAAACGGCTTTTCGTATTTCTTCAGCAAATAACGCGTAATGCGCTGAATGTTTGGATTTTCCATCGCAAATATGTATTCCATTACTTTCGCTTTCATTTCCTCGCGGGCAAGCGGGGCGGTCTCTAAAAAATCGTCAACACGCACCGCATCGCCGGGATGAGCCGGGCGGATCGAGCGGATGCGAAGCTGCAGTTTGCCGCGGTAATTATGAATGTCGCCGACCACTTTGACAATGCATTCCGGCGCGTACCGCTCCTCATCATCGGGAGACACGTCCCAAAGTTTCGCTTCAATGTCGCCGCTTTTGTCTTGCAACATCAGCGTCAAAAACGGCTTGCCGTTGCTGGCAATTCCTTTTGTCGCTGATTTAATGAGCAAAAACAAGTCGACTTGTTCCCCGACTTCATAGTGAATAATCCCTTTCGCCACGTTCGTTCTCCTCCGTTTCTCTTTACGTATCCTTTAGTATACCATAACGGGGAAACGGCAAAAAAGAAAGCCTTGCCGGCCCGGCAAGGAACGATTCGATGTTTTTATGCCTTCTCCGATCGCTTACTTTTTCGTCAGCTGAATAGCCTGTTTCATATCCTTGAACACGTTCATTCGCCCATACATAAGCACGCCGCCGCGATACACTTTCGCGCCAACCAAAATAAGCAGCGCCATCGTCGCTACCAACAAGGCGAAGCTGAGCGCCACCTCCCACGCCGGTACTGAAACGAGGCCGATGCGTAAAAACATGAGCATCGGCGTGAAAAAAGGAATAAACGAGGCGCCGACAACAAACGGCGATTCCGGCATGTTCAGCCCAACCATGGCGATCATAAATGCGGCGACAACCATCAGCATGACCGGGGTAATCGCCGGCTGCACATCTTCAACGCGGCTGACAAGCGAACCGAGCACGGCAAACAGCACCGCATACAAAAGATACCCCAACAGGAAAAAGAGGAGTGCGTATCCCCATATGGACAGCGGCGTCTGATCCAGCCCGAGAAAGCGCCACACTTCTTGGCCGTTCGCTTTCAAAGCGGCGAACCCAACGGCGAAAAACACGAAAAACTGCGTCAAGCTAACAAGCGCCACGCCGATAATTTTGCCAAACAGCTGCTGAACCGGGTGAACGCTTGACACTAAAATTTCCATGACGCGCGACGATTTTTCCGTTGCGACCTCAGTGGCGATCATGCCTCCGTACATGAGAACAAACATATACATCGCGATCAGCAGAACGTAAACGAGCGAACGCGCCTCGTTCAGCTCCTTTTCACTTTTTGCGTTTTTTTCCAGCGCCACTTTTTGAAACGGAACGGGCTGATATAGAACGGCCAATTGTTCCTTTGTCAGGCCGATTTTGGAGGCGGCAAGCGCCGTTTTCAGCGCGTTTACCCCGCGTTCCAGCTCTTCAGACGTTCGATTGTCGGCGATCGTATTGGCATAATAAAACGCCTTCGGCAATCCTTTTTCATCCGTGGACAGTACGAGCAATCCGTCCCACTTTCCATCTTTCACTGCCTTTTTCGCTTCATCTTCCAGATTGGTAATTTTCGTTAACGTGATTTCTTTGTTATTCACTTGCTTTTCAAGCGCTTTGTACAGCGATGGTGTACGATCGATGACGGCGACATGGGCCGTTTCATCGCCGGTAAACGCCTCGCTGATCGTCTGCACATTGGCCAACCCGATGATCAACAGGCAAGTCAAAGCGGTGGTCACTAGAAACGCCTTTGCCCTCAGCTTCGTTACGTATGTATGCCCCATGACGAGCCAAAATTTATTCATACGCCGCACCTACCTTTTCGATAAAAATGTCATTCAACGACGGTTCCTCAAGCGCAAACAAACGCACGGCCACCTTCCCCGCTGCATGAGCAAAAATCGCTTGCGCTGTCTCCTCGCTGGCGATTTGCAGCCGCACTCCTTCGGCCGTCCGCTTGCACTGAAGCACGCCCGGGAACCGTTCCAACTCTTCCAACGGCCCTTCCCCATGAATGACAAGATTTTTCTTGCCAAAGGAACGTTTCAATTCGCGCAGCCGGCCGGCCACCACCGCCCGTCCGCGGTGCAAAATGCAAACATGTTCGCACAGCTCTTCGACGTGTTCCATTCGGTGGCTGGAAAACACGATGGTCGCACCGTTTGTTTTCAAATCGAGCACCGCTTCTTTCAACAGCTCGACGTTCACCGGATCGAGCCCACTGAACGGCTCGTCTAAGATGATAAGCTTCGGCCGGTGCAATACCGCGGCAATAAACTGGAGCTTTTGCTGGTTGCCTTTCGACAGTTCCCCGACCCGGCGATCGGCGTAATCGCGAATATGGAAACGCTCGAGCCAACGATCGATTTCAGAAAGCGCCTCCGCCTTTTTCATCCCGCGCAGCTGCCCTAAGTAAACGAGCTGTTCTTTCACCTTCAATTTCGGATAGAGCCCGCGCTCTTCAGGCAGATAGCCGATCAAATGGCTTTTGGAATAATCGATCGGCTCCCCTTGCCAGCGGATCGTGCCTTCTGTCGGAGCAAGGAGGCCCAATATCATGCGGAACGTCGTCGTTTTTCCGGCCCCGTTCGCCCCGAGCAACCCGAACATATTTCCTTCGGGAATCGCCAATGTCAACTGATCGACCGCCGTCGTCTCTCCAAAGCGTTTCGTCACTGCTGCAATCTCTAGCGTCATTTACACATTCCCCCTTTTGAAAAACAAACTTTGCTATTGAAGCTGGTGATTTCATTCATGGATACGGTCTCAATTAGAACACCTTGTTTCATGGGTCCTGCTTTTCGCTGGTGCTCCCATCGATGAAGGGAATCAGCTTTTTTTCACCAACCTTCTATACTAAACGTCCCATCTTGATCACCTGACAAGCTGGCACGGCGACAAGAAAAGCAAACAATACCATGTAAAAAAATGAAAGCTTACTATATTTTCATACTACTACTCAAATATAAAAAAATTCTAAGAGGCCGGTGATTAAGTGAAAAATACTGCT
>NZ_JPYA01000103.1 GCF_000750005.1 Geobacillus icigianus
GACGCCAGATCATCTCCATGTCGTCTTGAGCACCGACCGGGAGCTAGGCGATGAAGAGATCTTGCGTTATTATGCCCAGCGCTGGACGATCGAATGCTTTTTCCGGCAGGCCAAAGACCAGCTGAAGCTCGATGGGTACCGTGTTCGTCACATTCGGGCGGTGAAACGGTATTGGGCCGTGGTGCTCTTAGCCTGCGTATACAGCATCGCCGAATCTCAGCAAGACCTCTCTTCCGGCCTGGAGCTTCTTCGGTCTCGGAAAGGGCACAGCGTCGTCGAGTTCATCTACGATGCCGCGAAGCAAGATATTCCCATTGATGTGATCAAAAAACAGCTCCATGTCGCCTAAGGGGTCCCCTGTTTGTCTCTTAGGGCATGGAAATTATTGTAATGAAAAATGCTCATCTACAGTTATATAGAAATGCGTTGCATAGTGAAATTAACAACGAAAACACAAAATATTAATACACTTTAAATAAAACAAAATATTCCTTTTACACTTTTCTCATATAATCGTTTATGCTTAGGAAAAATTTCTTAAATCCTTTGAATGGAAAGGAGGGTTGCTTTCCATCAAACAATGAAACCCGCTTCTCATGCAAAAGGAAAAATAGAAAGGAGAGGCTCTCGTGAAACAAATCATTGCCGGAACTGTCATGGCGACAGCTTTGCTGGCGGCTTCCCCCTCATCATGGACGGCTCTCGATGGCCATGCCTATGCCGCAGCGGAAAAGAATACAGCCGCATCTCACTATATTGTCAATGTCAACGGCAAATTGATGACGATCCGTTCGCTCCATCGTTCGGGAACTGTTTTATTGGCGGGGAGCGATATGGCCAAGCTGTTTTCAGCCGATTATCGGTATGATCAAAAACACCAATATTATGAAATTCGACGTACATCTCCCAATGTACGGATCGTGCTTCAGACGGGGAAAAAAGCGGCATTGGTGAATGGCAAATCCGTTTCATTGTCTGTCGTCCCACAGCGTTTTGGTCAAGAACTGTACGTCGATGCCAAGCAAATCGCCGCTCTCTTAGGCGGACAATGGAAAGCAGAAGCTGGCGTTGCCATCGTGTCAACATCCGGCAGCTTTCACCCATTTCGCGAGACATGGCAAGTGAACGGCTCCACTGCCACGATTCACGGTCTCGTGTTAGGACAGACATCTTTTTATTCAGTCAATGATGTTGCCGTTGCTTTTGGCGCTACTGTGCACGTTGACAAAAAAACGAGCATGGTTAAGGTGGAAAAAGGAAACCGGACAATTCTCTTCCACCCGTTTAGTTATGTATTGAACGCCGGCGGCAAAAAAATCTCTTTGCCGACCGCGCCATTCATTCAAAACGGGGTGCCGTACATCAATCTGTCCGCCCTCGTCTATGCACTAGGGGGAGAGATCGAGAAGGAAGATCGATTTATCGCCACGTCTGGTTTCATCAAAGGAACGAGCATCAATCCACAATGGATCGATCAAAATACATTGCTCATCAGCCGACCGGATGAAGCCTCTTCACTGCTTTTGGACATTCGCTCGCGAACGGCCATCCGTTCCATCAACGAAATGGATCTTACGTTATCACCTGATGGAAAAAAAGCGGCTTACGTCGATGAAAACGGCCATTTGTTTATCATCGATTTATCCTCCAACGTCGTCAAACAAATCGGCGACGATGACGAAGTGAAAACGGATTTCGTTTGGTCCAACGACGGCCGCTCACTCTATTGCATTTACGGAAGCAACAATGAAGCAATCGCTGTTGTGTCCTTGGAAACAGGCAGCATCAACAAATTGATTGATGACAAAGTGAAATATAAAACGGACCTTCGTCTATCCCCGGATGGAACGAAGCTGTTGTACACCGTTGCCAATGAAGGAAAAACAAACTACACCGACGATCAAAAAACGGATGTTGATTCCATTGATACAAGCGGGACAGATCCGCAGCTGTTTCTCGTGGATCTCTCCTCCGCGAACAAACAGCCGACGCCATTAACCTCGTCGCCGGACAATAAAGTCAACAGTGCATTTCTTTCGAACAGTGAAATCGTCTATGTAAGTGCAATCGACAGTGAAACCGCTCGACCGTCATTAAAACGGACTAGAAACGGAAATGAGCAAACACTGCTTGCCGACCAGAACATCATTGACGCGGTCGTTGTCAAAAACCGGATCTATGTCGCTATTGAAACGAACGGCATCTACACGATTCGCATCTTCGACCCGTCCACAAGCTCATGGACAACGATGGGAAGTACGAAAAACGAAATCACCTCGATCGCGCCGTCACCATATGACAATCAAATCGCCGTGACGATCGCGACCGAGAACGGGGAAAAAATATCGATTCTCCGCAACGGACGCTGGATCGATATGACAAAATGATCATGAAAAAGCAAGGGCCGCCTAGGTCCCTAAAAATGAATCCATGGAGGGATTTGCTATGAAACGAACTACGCTATGGAAACGGATGGCTGCCGCTGTTCTTTCGTCAGCTTTGCTAATTGGCGCTGCCTTCACGACTCAATACCGTGCTGACGCGGCCGAAGTATCCGGAAAAATTGTGGTCGCCGGCTCCACCGCTTTATTGCCGTTAACCCAACAGGCAGCAAAGGAATTTAAAAAGCATCATCCGAAAGTGAAAATTGTTGTCTCAGGTTCCTCGTCCATCGCCGGTCCACAATCCGTCGCTAAAGGCGTCGCGACCATCGGCGCCTGCGATTGGGATGCGACCCGCGCAGTCGGTGGATTTCCTGCTTACAAAGGATTAAAAGCATACAAAATCGCCAAAATTCCGTTCGCTGTCATCGTTAACAAAAACAATGCCGTGAACAATCTATCAGTCCAGCAAATTCAAGACATTTATGAAGGCAAAATCACCAACTGGAAACAAGTCGGCGGGAAAGACGAAGAAATCGTGGTCATCAACCGCGCAAAAGGCTCTGGAACGCGCGTTAACTTTGAAGACAAAATCATGGATGGACATGCCATCAAAACATCCGGAGACAACTACAAAGAAGTACAAAAATCAGGGGATATGGTCAATGCAGTTTCTTCCAATCCAAACGCCATCGGATTTGTCGACTTGGCCTATGTCAAAGGCGGAATTAAAGCGGTGAGCATCAACGGTGTAAAAGCAACAACAGCCAACGCCGCCAGTGGGAAATACGTATTCTACGGCTATGGCTACTTATTGACAAAAGGCGAAGCGAAAGGGGCCGACAAAGCATTTATCAATTATATCCTAAGCCAAAAGTTTCAACACGGCTCTTTGAAAAAACTGAAGTTTATCCCTGTGAAGTAACAGAACACCAATCAGCCTCTCCACCGGGAAGGAGAGGCTGATTTTCCGCCAACAGAGGGAAGGAGGAGGCACATAATGGAGAAACAATCGCCCGATTGGACTGACGCAATGAACTTGTTAACAGCCCATCGTCAAAGCCGATGGACCGTCAAATATACTGCCGACCGCTTTTTCCGTTTTCTATGTCTTGGAAGCGTCATATTCCTTGGCGCCGTATTGGGCGCCATCGTCCTATTCGTGAGTGAAACCGGTTTTCTCGTGTTTCGGGACGTATCACTTTCGGAATTTTTCTTCTCCCCCCATTGGGACCCGGAACACGGCAAATATGGAGCCGCCGTTTTTATCGCCGGTACATTGTATTTAACCTTAGTGACTCTGTTGATCACAACGCCGATTTCGATTTGTGTGGCTGTGTTTATCGCGGAAATCGCCCCCCCATGGCTGCGGCAATGGCTTCGCACGCTGCTTGATTTATTGGTCGGCATCCCTTCGATCGTCTATGGCTATTTGGGAGCCACCTTGCTCATTCCATGGATCCGCGAGCACACGGGAGCCCCGGTCGGCGACGGATTTCTCGCCGCTGCTCTCGTTTTATCGATCATGATTTTGCCGACCATCACCCGTATTACTGATGACGCCCTCTGCGCCGTTCCAAACGAATGGCGGGAAGCAAACTATGCGCTTGGGGGAACAACATTCCAAATGATCGTTCGAGTGGTGCTCCCTGCTGCGAAATCAGGCATCGCCGCCGCTGTCATCCTCGGAATGGCACGCGCTATCGGCGAAACGATGGCTGTAGTGATGGTCATCGGCAACGTAGCGCAATGGGGATTTGATTTGGTCACTCCGTCAAGCGTGTTGACTAGCCATATCGTCATGCAAATTTTAAATGTCGATTTTCAATCGACGACAAACCATGCCCTTTATATGATGGCGCTTTTGCTGCTTATGATCTCGATTTCGCTTATTATGCTCATTCGCCGGTTGCGCCTGAAAGGAGGAGCATCATGAACGACCAAGCTACCCTACTTCATGAAAAAACGAGCCGGCTCCACATCCGGCGTCTCATGAATCGACTCATACTCGGTGTGGTCATCATCATTTCTTTAGCCGTCTTTTTTGTCATTTTAGCCCTTCTTTATACGATTGTGAAAAAAGGACTTCCAAATATTAATATCCATTTCCTCATTGGACCGCCGGAAGAAATTGACGCTGGAGGAGGAGTCGGGCCGTTTTTATGGAACTCCATTTATATTCTCGTGCTATCTTTGCTCTTATCATTGCCCATAGGGATCGGGGCAGGTATTTTTCTAGCTGAATATGCTCCGAACAACCGAATCATGGAATGGGTTCGGGGCGCCATCGAAAGCTTGGCATCCGTCCCATCGATCGTGTTCGGTTTATTCGGCTATGCATTGTTCGTGGAATATTTTCAAATCGGCGTCACTATTTTAGGAGCATCCATTACATTGGCATTGCTCAATCTTCCTGTGTTGGCCCGTGTCTCGGAAGAAGCCATCACGGCTGTTCCTTCAACATGGAAGGAAGCCTCCTTTGCTTTGGGCGCGACGAAAGCACAGACGATCATCAAAACCGTACTCCCCGCCGCCAAGAAAGGCATCCTGACCGGCGTCAGCCTTGTCGCATGCCGGGCATTCGGCGAATCAGCAATCATTTTGCTAGTCGGCGGAACATCGTCATCTGGGCAGATGTGGGATTTCCACCTGTTCTCTGAAGGGGCGACTCTTCCCGTTCACTTGTGGTACATTCAATCCGAAGCGCTGGTGGCAGACGCACAACAAATTGCCGAGAAAACATCCGCCCTTCTCGTGCTGATGGTGCTGTTCCTTAGCTTCATCGTCCGTTTTCCGCTATGGCTTAGCCAGCGAAAAAAATGATATGAACTCGCATTTCACATCCTGTTGCTGAAAATTGAAAGGCTTTTTGTTTTCATCTCCCCTTTCGCACCTTAACAGGGTCAAAACAAAGGATGCTTTCTTTCGTTTTTTAAATATTTTTTGCCAACAAAACGAGCGATGGCAATCTTTTTACCATCGCTCGTTGTTCTGGATGATAGAACACTATGATAGTCAAATAGGAACGCTCATCAATTGCACGGAGGATCGAAAGCCATACGCTTTGGATTGCCAGCCGCTCCGAGAAAAATCGCAGCAACATTTCGCAAAGTTGACAACCCGTCATCCGGGATCATTTGGCCGTGTTCAACATAGTAGTCGCAGCTCCACGGAAATTCGGTGAACGAAAACGCTATTCCCCTAGGGACATCGGCGACCGCCTGCAGCACGTCAAGCGCTGCTGGCACCACTTCCTTGCCGATAGGAATAACAGCGATCTCCCATTGTTTCACTGTTGTCCCCCTCCTTGTCGAATCCCGCTTTTTGTTCATTCGACAAGAAATACAACCATCCCACTTCATCAGAATACATTATGATAAAATGAAACTACCATCACATGGACGATGCGGGGGAAACGATATGCGTAACGATTATGATCCGTTCCGCGGCGAGTTTGACAGCCTTGAGGAGTTTGCCGACCGCGTCAGCGACGTGCTGCGCTGCCCGGTGACGATTGAAGACGCCAACCATCGCCTCATCGCCTACAGCGCCCATGATGACTACACCGATCCGGCGCGGACAGCGACGATCATCAGCCGGCGCGTGCCGGAAAAAGTGATCAACAGCTTATGGAAACAGGGCGCCATCCCGGCGTTGCTCAAAAGCCGCGAGCCGGTGCGCGTGCCGCCCATTGAAGATGTCGGCCTCGGCAGCCGCGTCGCCGTCTCGATTTGGAAAAACGATGAGGTGATCGGCTTCATTTGGGTGCTCGAAACGAACCGGACGCTCACGCCTGAGGAAATGGAATGGCTGAAGCTGGCGGCCAAAGCGGCGAAAAACAAAGTGTTGCAGCTGTATATGCGCAAAAACAAAAAAGAAGAGCGGGTGCAAGAACTGTTTTGGAAGTTGCTCACCGGCCATATCGCGACTGAAGACGAGATCCGCGCCCATCTTGCCGCGATGCAAATGACGGCAGCACCGCCGTTCGCCGTTGTCGTCTTCCGCTTTGCGGCTGATTTGACGAATGAAATGGAGCGGCAAATCTCCTACCTGCTGCAAACGACCCAGCAGCTTCCGCTCCCTCTTTACACGACCGACGGCCGCGACGTCATTTTGCTGGCGGCGCCGAAAACCGAACAGCCGTTGAGAGAACTTCAACGGTTCATCGAGTCATTCGCCGCCAAAATGAAAGAACGGTTTCACATCCATGAGGTGCAATGCGGATTTGGCGGTGTATATGGCGGCTACCGCCTCATTGAAAAAAGCTACCGCGAAGCGCTCGCCGTGCTGGCGCTGAAAGAAAAACTCGGCGATGAAATCAAGTCCGTTTACGGCTATGCACAGCTTGGCATTTACCAATTTTTCGATTTTTTGCTTGAACAAAAGCGGCAAGGGGAATGGACCAACCCGGCGTTAACAAAGCTGCAATCGTACGACCAGAAACACCAGAGCGACTTGGTGAAAACGTTCGAAACGTTTTTTGACCATAATGAAAACGTGCAAGAAACCGCCGACGTTCTCAATGTTCATCCGAACACGCTCACGTATCGACTAAAGCGGATCGCTGACATCGCGGAACTGGATCTCCATGACATGAACCAAAAAATCAAATTATACATCGATATTAAATTGGCCAAATATGAAGCGCGCGGTTAAATTTGTGGAAATCCACAAAAACCGGGCGCTTCTTTCTCTTTTTTGAACAATGCCTAGCTCTTGTCTCTTCTTTTATACTGTAAGTAAGGCTACTTTTGACGAGGAGGAACCATACTGATGATTATTGGAGTGCCAAAAGAAATTAAAAATAACGAAAACCGCGTTGCCATTACGCCGGCTGGTGTGTTGTCATTCGTTCAGGCAGGACATACGGTGCTGATCGAGAAAGAGGCAGGTATTGGAAGCGGTTTCAGCGACAGCGATTACGCCCGGGCCGGGGCACAAATCATCGAGCGGGCGGAAGATGTTTGGATGCAAGCCGATATGGTGATGAAAGTGAAAGAACCGCTGCCAAGCGAATACGGCTATTTCCGCCCAGGTCTCATTTTGTTCACCTATTTGCATTTGGCCGCTGATCCGGAATTGACGCGCGCCTTAAAAGAAAGCGGCGTCATTGCCATTGCCTATGAGACGGTGCAAGTCGGCCGCACGCTGCCGCTGCTCACGCCGATGAGCGAAGTCGCCGGGCGGATGGCCGCGCAAATCGGGGCGCAATTTTTGGAAAAACCATACGGCGGCAAAGGCATTTTGCTTGGCGGCGTCCCTGGCGTCGCCCGCGGCAAAGTGACGATCATCGGCGGCGGGGTTGTCGGCACGAACGCAGCAAAAGTCGCCGTCGGCCTTGGCGCGGACGTGACGATCATCGACTTGAACGCTGATCGTCTCCGTGAGCTTGACGACATTTTTGGCAACCAAATTACGACGCTCATGTCCAACCCGATGAACATCGCTGAAGCGGTCGCCGAGGCTGACCTTGTCATCGGCGCGGTTCTGATCCCGGGCGCACGGGCGCCGAAGCTCGTCACCGAGGGCATGGTGAAAGCGATGAAGCCGGGTTCGGTCATCGTTGATGTCGCCATCGACCAAGGCGGCATCGTCGAGACGAGCGACCACGTCACGACCCATGACAACCCGACCTACGTCAAGCACGGCGTCGTTCATTACGCCGTTGCCAACATGCCCGGTGCTGTCCCGCGCACCTCGACGATCGCCTTGACGAACGTTACGATGCCGTACGCCTTGCAAATCGCCAATAAAGGCGTCGCCCAAGCCATTGCAGACAACCCGGCGCTTGAGCTTGGCGTCAACGTCGCCAACGGCGAAATCACGTACGAAGCGGTCGCCCGCGACCTCGGCTACCGCTACGTCCCGGCCCGCGAAGCGCTTGGCAAAACATTGGCCGCCAACTAATCGCGAATGGACGCGGCCAGTAGCGCCCTCGGTCGGCCGCCTGCTCATCGCCATCACCCACGGGGCTGACCGAAAAGGTTGTCTGCCTTCCAGATCGACACAACCGATCGTTCGGCAGAAGCAGTCAGCACGTATATAGGGCAACGAAAGAGGGTGTCCCGATCCTTTTAGGACACCCTCCTTTTTTATATCCGTTTGTCATGCCAAATCGTTTTCGTTCGGCAAAGCGGACCGTGTATAATAAAAATAACAAGCCATGAACTTTCCGGAAAAACAAGACGGTGTCGCTTGCAGAATGTTACCGCCCCCGGAAAACAACCGATCGCGTTTGACGAATCCTGTGATGGGGACGGGAAAACGGAAGCCAAATCGCCCTTGGATGGAATGGGACAACGGAAGCCAAACCGCCCCTTTGATGGAATGGGAAAACGAGAGCACAAAATCGCCTCTTTGCCAGTGGCGAAATCTTGCCAAACGGCGTTGGTTTTCCTACTACGAACCTTGGGAGGCTGGTGATTGAATCTGAGATACGGCTTTGCAATGTCACTTCGCAATGAGAAAAACCTTGGTGCATCGACTCTGCTTTTCACGTGTTCTCCCATTATTGATGAAGGGACTCAGCCGTTTTTCACCGGCCTTCTAGAAGGTTGGTGAAAAACCACTGTTTGCCTTGATGAATGATTGAAGTGTAAACATCAGGGCTGATGGAACAAGTTTTTTCTACTTGAGAAACGATTCGAAAAAGCGGTTGAGCAAGTAAATCACCAGCCTTCTAGTGATTTCGCAAACAGGAAAGAAACCGCGTCGCACGTTCGCTCAAGTTTGGCGATTCTTGCTTCGATGGAGAGCAACGATTTCGTCCTTGAAGTCGGCTTCCTAATACCATCTTTTAAAACAAAGGAGTGATGACGATGACTATGCCAAAAGCATTAACCATCGCCGGTTCGGACAGCAGCGGCGGCGCCGGGCTGCAGGCGGACTTGAAAACATTCCAAGAGCTTGGCGTATACGGCATGACGGCGATCACGACCATCGTCGCCATGGATCCGCACAACCGTTGGGCGCATCAAGTCTTCCCGGTGGACTTGGCGACGATTGAAGCCCAGCTGGAGACGATCATCGTCGGCGTCGGAATTGATGCCTTAAAAACAGGCATGCTTCCGACAACCGATATCATTGAATTGGCGGCGCGCACCATTGAAAAACATGGATTGAAAAACGCGGTCGTCGACCCGGTGATGGTATGCAAAGGGGCGGATGAGCCGCTCCATCCGGAAAATACGGTGTGCTACCGGGAAACGCTCGTGCCAAAAGCCACCGTCGTGACGCCGAACTTGTTTGAAGCCGCGCAACTGTCCGGCCTGCCGCGCCTTGAAACGATCGAGGACATGAAGGAAGCAGCTGGGCGCATTCATGAACTCGGCGCCCGATATGTCATCGTCAAAGGCGGGCGGAAAATTCCGCATGACTATGCCGTGGACGTCCTTTATGACGGCAAAACGTTTGAACTCCTCGAATCGGAACGGATTGACACGACGTATACGCACGGGGCCGGCTGCACGTTTTCGGCCGCCATCGCCGCCGAACTGGCCAAAGGCCGTCCGGTGAAAGACGCCATTGCCACCGCCAAAGCGTTCATCACCGCCGCCATTCGCCATTCGTTCCCGTTAAACGAATACGTCGGGCCGACGCATCACGGCGCTTACCGCCGCTACGGGGAACAATAGGCGAGGCTTCTTCGGCCTTGTCTTCCCCCACCGCGGAATGAAGCAATGCAGGGACTCTCCGGAAAATAATTCCATATGTGCTAGAAAGGATCGGTCGCGCCATGGCGCGACCGGCGCATCGACTTGTACCCGGATTGGAATCCAGTGAAATAGTCCGAAACAACAAAAAGGGTGCCCCTGCGCTGAAGAGACACCCTTTTTGCCTATTTTTTAGGACAGCAGCTGCTTGAATCGATCAAATTGTTCCGCTACTTTCCCTTCTGGCTCCTTCGTCAGCAAGCTCACAACAACAATCGCCAGCAAACTCGCCGCAAACCCCGGGATCATTTCATACAGCAGCCCTTTTAAGTAGGCGGATTGCGTCCAAAGAATCACTGTCAACGCCCCGGCGACCATGCCGGCGAGCGCCCCCCATTTCGTCATCCGCCGCCAGAACAAGCTAAGCAAAATGACCGGTCCAAACGAGGCGCCAAATCCAGCCCACGCATAGCCGACCAAGTTTAAAATCGTGTCGTTTTTCGTGTACGCCAGCGCCGTCGCCACGACCGCAACAAGAAGCACCGACAGACGCCCGACAAAGACAAGCTCCTGATCCGAAGCCGCGCGGCGGAATACGACTTTATACAAGTCTTCGGTCAGTGAGCTCGAGGTGACGAGCAGCTGGGATGAAATCGTGCTCATAATCGCCGCCAAAATCGCCGCCAGCAAAAACCCAGTAATAATCGGATGGAACAAAATGTGACCGAGCTGAATAAACACGGTTTCCGGGTCATCAAGTTTCATACCGCGCTGCGAAAAGTAAGCGATTCCAAAAAGTCCCGTCAACATCGCCCCGACAACCGAGAAAATCATCCAACCCATGCCGATGCGGCGAGCGTTCTTCATTTCTTTAATTGACTTAATGGCCATAAAACGAACGATAATGTGCGGCTGGCCAAAATATCCAAGCCCCCAAGCGAATAACGAGATGATGCCAAGAAAACTTGTCTCTTTCCACAGATTCAGCAAATTCGGATCAATATCACGAATAAGGCCAATTGTTTTCACAGGCCCGCCCGTATGGAACAGCGTCACCGCCGGCACCAAAATCAACGCGATGAACATAATTGTTCCTTGTACAAAATCGGTCCAGCTGACCGCTAAAAAGCCGCCAAACAACGTATACGCAACCACAACGCCGCCGACGATCCACAAGCCCGTATGATAGCTGACACCAAACGAGTTTTCAAACAGCACGCCGCCCGAGACAAGGCCGGATGAGACATAAAAAGTGAAAAAGACCATGATCACGATTCCTGATACCATTCGCAACAATTTCGTTCGATCACCGAAACGGTTTTCCAAAAACTCCGGAATCGTAATCGAATCGTCCGCCACTTCCGTATAGACGCGCAGACGCGGCGCAACGAACAGCCAGTTTGCATAAGCGCCAAGCGTCAAGCCAATGACGATCCAGGCAGCGCTCACTCCGCTCATGTACATGGCTCCCGGCAGCCCCATCAACAGCCAGCCGCTCATGTCAGAGGCTCCGGCGCTTAACGCCGTGACCGCCGGCCCGAGCGTGCGGCCGCCAAGCATATAATCGGACAAATTCGACGTCCGTTTATACGCCCAATAGCCGATCCACAGCATGCCGATTAAGTAGACAATGACTGAAAATAAAACCATGCTGATTCCCCTTCCCTTGTCTGTCTTATCACCACTTTCATCATAACGAAATTAATAGTATTTACACAATAGTTTTATTTTTTTCATGGGGCAACAAAAATGGTTCGTTGCCACAACGCGTCCTTGGCAAGTGCGACTTCTTTTCGCATCGCCTTAAAATTGTTGATTCGTTAACAGAAGGAAAGACGTCATGGGTTGAACCAGTCAAGCACAACTTTTAGTGAAGAGCGGTAAAAATACCAATCAATAAAACCATTGCTTGCTTGGTTTTCTTTTGATATAATATTCAGTAAAGTTCGACATTTACCTTTTGCCGTCTTGTCCAACTAGAAGTTATTTTATAAAAATTCATTTTCGATTTTAATCCCACGACTACCTTTTGGAAAACCAAACAAAACACTTGATAAATACAAGATTTTCCCCATTTATACGGAGGTACCAAAATGTTCAAACAATTATTTTTATAAAACCT
>NZ_JPYA01000104.1 GCF_000750005.1 Geobacillus icigianus
AAAAGCTCGATGAGTTAAAGGGAAATCTGGCTCTTTAGCATAAAAAACCTTGAATATATACTAAGTTGAAATTTTATTTTACATCCCGCTGATTCCTCTCATATCGGCTTGTACTTAGATGAAACCCGCAACGAAAAAACTTATATAGACCCATCCAGCGATGGAACAATAAACATTCATCAACCTGATCATGAATAAGCTTGACTTCTTCAAGAGATGTAACTATAATGGTTACAACGGTGGTGTTTTATTAATGAAACAAATTAGTACACGGTTTTCGATAGCAGTGCATATTCTTTGCCTGCTTGCGATCAGCTCAACCGATTGCACCGGGGAGTTTATCGCCCGCAGCGTCAATACGAACCCTGTCATCATCCGGCGAATTGTGGGCATGCTAAAGAAGGCCGGGCTTGTCGAAGTGCGGCCTGGCGTAGGCGGTGCTTCGCTGCGGAAGCCTCCGGATGACATTACCCTTCTTGACGTGTACCGGGCGGTCAACGCGACCGAAGTGGATCAACTGTTTCGCATCCATGATGCTCCAAATATCGAGTGCCCGGTCGGACGAAACATTGAGGCTGTGCTACAAACGGAACTCAAAGAAGCTCAATTCGCCATGGAACAGCGCCTAGCGCAAACGACTGTGGGTCAACTGGTTGCCAAATTTCAATAAAAAGCTCTTCAAGGGCTTTTTTACACCACCGTTGTAACCAAAATAGTTACAACAAATCCCCAAAGGAGGTTCAGCACAATGAAACTGTTAGTCACCGGCGCCACAGGAAAACTCGGCGCGAAAGTGGTCGAGGCGCTGCTGAAATCCGTCCCTGCCAACCAAATCGCCGTCAGCGTCCGCCAACCGGAAAAAGCCGAACATTTGCGTGCTCAGGGAATCGATGTTCGCTGCGGAGACTTCGACCGTCCGGAAACACTGAACACTGCTTTCCAAGGGATCGATCGGTTATTGATCATCTCGACGGATGGCGATAATGAGACAAGAATCCGCCAGCACACAAATGCAGTCGAAGCAGCCAAGCGCGCCCAAGTCGGATTCATTGCGTACACAAGTCTGGCGAAGGCAAATGAAAGCCGGCTCTCCCTCGCCGAGGTGCACCGAGTCACGGAAGAAGCTATTATCAAAACGGGCATCCCGTATTCGTTGTTACGCAACAACTGGTACTTGGAAAATGAAATCGGAACCATTCAAGCTGTTTTGGCAGGAGCGCCTTGGGTAACGTCGGCGGGCGCAGGAAAAGTCGGCTGGGCTCTTCGCCAAGACTACGCGGAAGCCGCAGCTGCCGTGCTGGCAGGAAACGGCCATGAAAACACCATCTATGAGCTGTCCGGCCCACTGCTGACTCAAGAACAGCTAGCGGACGCCCTCGGCGCTGTCCTAGACAAAGAAGTACCGGTGCAACAAGTAGATGACGCTGCTTATGCTGACATCATGAAAAACGCCGGTCTGCCGGAACCGCTCGTGTCGTTTCTCGTTGACATCCAACGCAGCATCCGGGAAGGCTCCTTAGAAGTCGAAAGCAACGATTTCGAAAAACTGCTCGGCAGACCAGTGACGCCGATCAACGAAGCACTGACGCAAATCGTCCATGACATTCGGAAAACAGCCCATTGATTCCCACCAAAACCGGCCGCCCGGCCGGTTTTTCCACATGCATCTCCCTCGCTCCATGTTCCGTTTGATTTTTTACCATCAAAAACAGTGGGGGAAAACAGACGAAAAGCCCTGATGACGACAAAATCGCATCGTATTCGCCGGTTTCAATGACGACGAACAGCTACATCTTGTATAGGAGGCTGGTGATTTAATCGTGGATACCGCTTTACAATGTTATTTCTCAATTAGAAAAACCTTGTTACATCGGTCCTGCTTTTCCGCTCATTCTCCCATTGATGAAAGGAATCAGCGGTTTTTCACCGGCCTTATAGGAATGAGAACAGGAAGATAGATCCTTTCATCTCTTGTTCGCAATGCACAAATCGGAAGGGTGTCCCAAAAAATGGAACACCCTCCACTTCAGAAACATTGATATTCACCCACTAGGCAGCCTAAACACAGACTTCTTCGGCAAAGCAGCCCTTATAAAGCTTCCTTTTTCTTTCCTTCGGCTTTCTTATACCCATTTTCCCAGAACGTCGCGTTTTTGATTCCGTATTTTGACGCATTGAACGCTGGATCTTTGCCTTGCTTCAATTGTTCTTCGTAATCTTTCAAGGCAAGATAAGCCGGTTTAAACAACAATAAAATCGCGATCAAGTTCAGCCAGACCATGATGCCGAGCCCGGTGTCGCCCATGGCCCACGCGGTTGTCGCCGTTTTGACCGTTCCATAGAACGTGGCAGCCAAAAAGATGATTTTTAAAGCCAAAAAGGCAATTCCTCGATGTTTGCCACGCACAAGATAGGCGAGGTTGGTCTCAGCGATATAGTAATAGGCGTACATCGTCGTAAACGCAAAGAAGAAGAGAGCAATCGCGACAAACGCCGAGCCAAATCCGGGAATCAACGTATCAACCGCAGCCTGCGTATAGCCAGCGCCCGGTTCGACTCCCTGGAGATGGACAACGATCGGTTCCTTTGTTTTTTCATTGATGACATTGTATTGATTGGTAAATAAAATCATCAGCGCAGTCGCCGTGACGACTAAGAATACATCCAAGTAAATCGAAAACGCCTGCACCAGCCCTTGTTTGGCCGGATGCGACACTTCGGCCGCCGCCGCCGGGTGAGCGCCTGTCCCTTGACCGGCTTCATTGGCATAAAGACCGCGTTTGACGCCCCACATGACGGCTGACCCGATAATGCCTCCAAATACTTGTTCCGCTCCAAACGCACTTTTAAAAATCAAACCAAAAACCTCAGGAATTTTTTCAAAATTCACCACAATGATCGCAATAGCGACCAACAAATAGCCAACGGCCATAAACGGAACAACGATTTCCGCCGTCTTCGCGATTCGCTTGACCCCTCCAAAAATCGTAAAGCCAAGAAGCGCAATGACGATTATGCCTGTCACCAGTTGCGGAATGCCAAACGCATTGTGAAAGCCATCGGCAATCGAATTAGCCTGAATTCCCGGCATTAACACCGCCATGGCAAGAAGGATGGCAGCGGCGATGACGACCGCAAACCATTTCCAACCAAGGCCTTTTTCAATATAGTAAGCCGGACCGCCTCGGTACTGCCCATCTTGCTCTTCTTTGAAAATTTGCGCCAGCGTAGACTCGACATACGCCGTCGCCGCTCCGATAAACGTAATGACCCACATCCAAAAGACGGCGCCCGGCCCTCCGTAAGCGATCCCCGTCGCCGTCCCGGCGACATTCCCTACCCCAATGCGGCCGGATAACGACATCGTCAACGCTTGGAACGAGGACACCCCCGCATCAGAACCCTTCCCGGTCGTCACAAGCTTAACCATTTCTTTAAAGTGACGAATCTGCAAAAACCGGGTGCGAATACTGAAATACAACCCGCAAAACACGATAAAGAGAATTAAAAGAGGGCTCCATAATAACTTATTCACCGTCTCAACAAGTTTGTCAATCAAATTCATCCCTCCTCATTGATTCAGTTGCTTTTGTTGTATAACACAGGGCTAAGGTATATTATAAATATCACATATTTCTGTTTCAATAATTTTTTATAATAGTTTTTTTCTATATTTCCTGAATAAAATTTCCATATCTTTCCCCACAATAAAGAAAACACTGCTGAGCACAATGTTCCTCACCACCCAGATATGAAAATCATATCCCATAATACGTTCTTTTCACAGCAAGATCCATGGGGAACTTTTTGCCCTCGACCAGGGCACGAACATTACCGCTCACCAACGTGCAGTTTTCATAAAACGGGGATTGTTATCTTTTTTTCAGAATAGCTTTCGGATCAATACAACAGACAATGCCTGTCGTTCAGAACACCACCGGTTGTATGTAAAGGTTCGGATTCGATTTGAATCCTTCCGAGTTCTTGACCAAAGAACAGCGAAAAGGACGGTGATGAACATCGGAGTCGCAGTGAAATAAGCATAAAAGCCACTGAAACACTCATGCCTCTCCATCCCGCTGCCTCCCCTGCTTGTGTATGAGATGCGATCATAATGAAACCACATGTTCAGACAATCCCTTAGCTCATGAATCGTCTTCCCTCTTTGTAGATAAAACTCACTTGACATATCGGTTTTTAATCCTTATAGTAATTCTACGTATCAGGAGGGATTGACGATGAATGTTTACTTAGTCATTTTCAACATTATGATGTTGCTGTTGCTGATTGGTGTTTTAGCCTATATGCAAAAGAAGCATATCTCCTTCTCCAAGCGGGTGTTTACGGCTCTTGGACTCGGAATCGTCTTTGGATTCGCATTGCAGTTAGTGTACGGGGCTAGTTCCACGATCATCCAACAGTCCACCCAATGGTTTGACATTGTCGGCACAGGATATGTCAAGCTATTGCAAATGATTGTTATGCCATTAGTGTTCATTTCTATCGTGATGGCGTTTACTAAACTTTCTGTCACTAATCATTTAGGGAAAATTGCCACGCTCATTATCGGTTTATTATTGGGCACTACAGCGATTGCCGCTTCGATCGGCATCATGTCCGCATTAGGATTTCAATTAGAAGCCGTGGACATTCCTTCTGGCGAAGCGGAACAGATGCGTGGACAAGAATTAGAGCAAAAATATGAGCAGATTCAAACTCTATCTTTCCCGCAAAAAATGATCGAACTGCTGCCCGCCAATCCATTTTTAGACTTCACGGGACAACGCAGCACATCGACGATAGCGGTTGTGATTTTCGCCGCCTTTGTCGGCATGGCGTATTTAGGGGTTGCCAGAAAACAGCCTGAACAAGCGGAAATGTTCAAAAAAATAGTGGATGCCTTGTACGCGATTGTCATGCGTATCGTCACGTTGGTGCTCCGCTTAACGCCTTACGGAATTTTAGCCATCATGTCCCGAATCACTGCGACAAGCGATGTAAACACAATCGCAAAACTAGGGAAATTTGTCGTTGCTTCCTATATGGCACTCTTCGTGATGTTTGCCGTTCATTTGATCATTTTAGCACTGGCCGGATTAAACCCGATTACTTACATAAAAAAAGTGCTGCCCGTACTGTCGTTTGCATTCACTTCCCGTTCAAGCGCGGCTACTCTTCCTTTGAATATAAAAGCACAAACAACCGCGCTTGGCGTTCCAGAAGGCGTCGCCAACTTTGCCGGCTCATTTGGGCTGTCAATTGGGCAAAATGGCTGTGCTGGCATTTATCCTGCCATGCTTGCTGTGATGATCGCGCCAACCGTCAACATCGATCCAACTTCTCCTTCCTTTATTTTGACGCTGATTCTAGTCGTCACCATCAGTTCATTTGGGGTTGCAGGCGTTGGCGGTGGGGCTACGTTTGCGGCGATTTTAGTGTTATCAACGATGAATCTGCCAGTAGCATTAGCAGGATTGCTCATTTCCGTAGAGCCATTGATTGACATGGGAAGAACCGCCTTAAACGTCAGTGGAAGCATGACCGCCGGTATCGTCACCAGCCGCATCACTAAAGAATTGAATGTCCATGTCTATAACGAAGAAACGAAAAAACTAGAAGCATGAGGTTTAAGACGCTGGTGATTTAGTGTAAAACGCCGCTGTTCCAACCTACTTCTCAATTAGAGAAACTTTGCAGAATGATCTTTCTTTTTTACATGAAGATGCCGCTCATTGATGTGCGACACAGCGGTTTTCCACCAGCCTTTTAGGTTTCTCACTTTCTCGCACGCCCCCAACTGCACTTAGCATATAGCGCCGTTGGGAATTTTGATGAATGAAAGCTGTCAACAAAAATTGAAAAGCCTACTATCTCACTTCGTACCGTGGCCTCTTGAGAGGGAGGGCGGTTGGGGCAGCCCCTCCCCTTCTCAAGAGGAAAAATGCCTCTTATATCGCAACTTATAGGTGAGAAAGGTTGCTGCTTTTGCTCATCTACAGTTTTCTCCTACTACTTCTAAGGAACAATTTGAAGATGGTATATGGACTCTCACTTTTCTCATATCATCACCTTTTTTATATTTTATTTTCTTGAACAGGCTCAGAAAAAAACAACAGACCGTGAACAGTCAACTTTGCTTCTGTCCCAATTGTATTAACAATCTTTTGCAGTCGGTCCAAATTGTACATGTAGAGTTCTTCAAGCGTTTCTTTTTCTGTATTGTTTCCACGGTTTTGTTTCAATGTTTAAGACGAAGCAGGTTTAGTGTATAATGCGAGTATGCCGAGAGTCTGATGTAAAACAAAATTCCAACTTATATAGGTAGAGTAGAATGATATTTTTAACCTACTTAAACCTTCACACATTCTCAATAAAACAAACGCAGCATGAAGAATTCGATTGAGCCATCTTTTATCAGATCTTATTGGTTACTTTCATAATTTATTATTGTGGTTCTGGAGTTGTGTCAAAAATTTTTTAAGTAAAGCTCTGTAAAAGAATCTACTTCTAGTTGATTTTGATAATCTCCAATCTTTATACTACTTTTTGTAACTGTTCATTTTCCATAACTCTCACCTGAAGGACTAATTGATTTCTCTTTTTGTGTGCTTCGAACAATGCCCGGAATGAAAATTCCTGTCATGATAAGGGAAATAATAGAAATTACGACTAAGGTAAAAGATAAAGATAGATGGGAAATAATCCAACCTGCTAAAAATGAACCTAAAGCCATCCCGCCTACAGTCAAGGCATCAACTGCTGAGTAAACTCTACCTGCATTACTGTCGTTAGTAACCTGCTGAATCATTGTCCATAACGGAGCATCAGCAATGTTCGCAAAAATACCCATTAGGGTTACAGATCCATATACTACTAAAGTAGCGATGAGTAGACTAAAACTATAGGTAGAACTAATGGAGCAAAGAAGAACAGACAAACTCAGTCCTATAACACCAATTATTGCAGATGTTCCTAGTCGTTTGCTTCCAATCCAAGCACCAATGAATACACCCAGTACAGAACCAGCTCCTACTGCAGAATTTAGATAACCAATTCCTGCATCTCCTTGCTGTAGTAGTTTGGATAGTTCAGGGATGAATACCCATGTGGCTCCTACTACTAAATGCGAGGTAATAAGAAAAAAAGTAATTGAACGTGCTTTCGAAACTCTTATAACAAAGGATAACCCTTCTGTAATCTCTCTAAATTTAGTTGTATAACTGTTAGCCATATCTTTCTTAGCGCCCTCAATCTTATTTAGACTACTTGGTAGAGCTAAACTACATAATAGACTTAACAGAAAGGAAATTCCATTAATTAGAAATGCCCAACTCACTCCCCCCATTTTCATAGCTAGTCCAGCTATAACTGGAGCAATTGTTAA